>JBGSBO010000019.1:0-30704 GCA_041730535.1 Minisyncoccia bacterium | reverse complement strand
TAATTCAAAGTTATCAATTCTTTCTTTTATAATAGAACTGATTTCATCAGCTTGAATTTTTGCACCCATTCAATTTCTCCTTTGTAAGTTCTAAACTGCTTTTAAAATATGATCTATTAACTGTGATTTTAATCTCTCTTTTGAAAAAGAAATTTCAACCCCTAGTCCATCAATATCTACTTTAATACCATCATAATCACAAACATTTTGTGATAATGATAATTTAACATCAAATTTTTTACTAAATTGTTTCTCTATTGAAGATACATAATCATTAGATAACTCTTGATTAGTATAAACAACTCCAAAATAACTATTATTCATTTTTGCAATTTGAGAATCTAGTTCTTTTGCAATAAATGGTAATAATCCCAATCTTCTTTTTTCACCAAGAATTTTGATGAAATTTTTCAAAGTTTCATCATTTTCTGTATCACATAAAGAGATAATTAAATCTACTTTAGAAGAAACAGCAATCTCAGGAGAAGACACAATTGAATTGAATTTTTCATCAGCAAATGCTGAAGAAATAACATTTAGCTTACCGCTAATAGCACAAATAGTATCACTATTTCTACCATCAACTAACGCTTTTACGTATCTTTTTGCAACTAAATCATTCATGTTATGCTACCTTTTTAAGAACAATATTTGCCAACTCATCTTGAGTTAATTTAATATTTTCTGAACTTAAAAACTCTTCAAGAACTTTAGTAACAACTTCTCTCTTAGCCTTTGATGTTTCAACTTTCATCATTTCATCTAAATTTTTATTTAAATGAGAGATATCTGAATCAACAGCAGTTGCAACTTTTTGTTTAACTGAATCAATGTCAGCTTTTGCACTTTCAATTATATCAGCAGCAAGTTTCTTTGCTTCTTCTAATTTTTTTTGTGCATCCGAAACTTTATCTTTAGAAGCTTTTAAAGTATCTTGCACTTTATCAAGTTCTCCTTGAATAGATAACGTTCTATCAGCAAAAAATGCTTTAATTTTATCAGCAAGTAAATACCATAAAATTCCAGCAAATATAATAAAGTTAACGGTTCTTTGAACTATATCAGTTTCCACCGCACCTTCGTTTGCAAGTAATGCAACAGGAGCCAAAGCTAATCCAAGTAATAATATTCTTTTCATTTTCTAATCCCCTTAAATTGAGCTAAGCTTAGCTTTTAGGCTCTCATTAAATTGAGGCATAGAAGATACTAAAGAATCTCTTAGAGCTTTAGTCTCGTCTTGTAAGTTTTTAGCAAATTCCGCAGATTTTGCTTCTAAATCAGATTTAGCACTTGCAAGTTTTGCATCAGCACTATCCTTTGCTTCCTTATAAGCTTGTTCTCTAATTGCAGATGCCTCTTTTTTTGCTTTAGCAATGATATCATTTGCTTCGGCTAAAAAACCATCAACATCAGCACCGTTTGATTTCGCATCTTCTAAATCTCTTTTTATAGAAGCTGTTCTATCATCCATGTGCTTTAATAATGGTTTGAAAAGACAACTGTTTAGTCTAGCAACAACTAAAAGAAAGATGATACCAGAGCTAAGCAATAATACAGGACTTATGTCTAACATTCATTCCTCCATATTTTTTACAGTTTAGTTTAACTAAAACTCAGTTATTTTAGCAAAACTAACTATAAAATTATATTAAAAGAAAAAATTAGATTGTAATTTTTTAGATTTTGTTACAATTGTAAATTAAAGTAACTAGATATTTTTTCAATATCCTCTTGTGAGTTAAATTCTATTTTAAAGTAATTTTTTTCTACTCTTACTTTTAAATCATTTTCTTGAAGTTTATTCATCAAATTTTTAAGTGGATTGATATCATAAGTATTTGATTCTTTGATTTTTTTAGGTTTATCAGTATTTTTTTCTTTCAAGTCTTTAACTAATTTTTCTGTTTCTCTAACTGAAAGTTTTTGTCCGATAATTGAATCACATACCATTTTTTGTTCATCAATACTAAGACCAATCATAACTTTCGCATGACCTGCACTAATTTTGTCCGTTGCTAGAAATTGTTGTACATATGAGCTTAATTGTAACAATCTCAATGTATTAGTTATTAAAGTTCTACTTTTAAACACTTTTCGTGATAACTCTTCATGGGTAATGTTATGTTCATTTAGTAACTGTGCGTAACAATATGCTAATTCTATAATATTTAAATCATCTCTTTGAATATTTTCAATTAAAGCTAATTCTCTTAATTTAAATTCATCAGCATCAATAATAATAGCTTTGATTTTATCAATTTTTGCAAGCTTATGAGCTCTTAATCTTCTCTCACCTGCAACCAAGGTATAAGTATTGTCATCATTTTCTATAACAACAATCGGTTGTAATAATCCATGCTCTTTAATTGATTCACTTAAATCATTTAATTTTTCTTCATCAAATATTTTTCTTGGTTGATTTGGATTAGCTCTAATAGATTCAACATCTATTCTATTTACACCTGATTTGTTGTTTCTTGTTGAACTCTCATAAGCTGATTCAACTTCTCCTAATAATTCCCCTAATCCTCTACCTAACGCCATAATATTTCCTATTAATAAAAATTACCCTGCAATTGCTCTTGCTAAATTTGTGTATGCTTTTGTTCCACTTGAATTTGTATCATAAAGCATAATTGGCTTTCCAAAACTTGGGCTTTCCGCTAATTTTACATTTCTAGGAATCACCACATATGAATCGTCATCAATTTTAAATAGCTTACTTTCAAAATGTTGTGCAAGGTCTGCAAATACTTGTTTTGATAAGTTATTTTGTGAACTATACATTGTTGGTAAAAAACCTCTAATTTGCAAACCTTGATTAATAGTTTGTTTTACTAATTTTATAGTATTTAATAATTGTGCTAATCCTTCAAGCGCAAAAAATTCACACTGAATTGGAATAAGAACAGATGTTGATGCACTTAAAGTATTAATAGTAATTGGTCCAAGTGCTGGAGGTGAATCAATAATAATATAATCAAAATCTTTTTTAATTGGATCTATTTTTCTTTTTAAAACCAATTCTCTTTCTTTTGTATTCTTGTAAAATTCTTTTTCTATTCCTACAAGACCAATATTTGAAGGAGCTACTTTTAAATTTTCTATTTCTGAATCTAAGATAATCTCACTTAATTCTTTTGTACCTAACATTACATGATAAATATTGTATTCATAAGTATCTCTATGAAATCCTAATGAAGTTGTAGCATTTGCTTGAGGGTCAGCATCAATTAATAATACTCTCTTACCTTCTAAGGCAAGTGCTGCACTTAAGTTTACAGCTGTTGTAGTTTTACCTACTCCACCTTTTTGATTAGCTATTGAAATAATTTCTGTCATCTTAAACTAAATACCTTTTTATTGTTTACTTGTATTGAACCATCTTCATTTAATATCGCATTTTCGAGGGAAACTTTTTGATCATCTATTGTAGTTTGGAACTTTTTGCTATGTTGGAATTCTATCTTAAAGTCACTAAATATTTGCTTCCATGAAATCTTTTCCTCCAAGAGAATAAAATAATTTTTAAGCACATTATTTATATCAATTTGTATATCTAGCTTACCAAAAGCCTTATCAACAGCCAGAAGATTTAATCCAATTCCACAATATATCAAATCTTTCGATACAGTAGTAATTGTGCCTCCAATTTTTTTATCATCAACATAAAAATCATTTGGCCATTTTAAGTAAACCTTTGAGCCTAAATTTTTTAATATTATTTTTAATATAAAAGATACATAAATAGAAATACTTTGTAAAGGCAAATCATCACTTAAAAACTCTTTTTTTATTACAAAAGAAAAAAATAAATTTCCTTTTTTTCCACTCCAAGAGTTTCCCCTACTTCCTATTCCATTGGTTTGATAATCTGTAAATATACATAAAGATTCTTCATATCCATTTTTTAATATATAATCTTTTAAATATGTATGTGTTGAGTTAACTTCGGCTAATCTTATAATTTTCATTTTTTCATTATACATAATATAAATAGAAGATTTTATTAAATATAATCTTTGTAAAAAGGTTAATATGTTAGATCCTGTTTTACCAATTGCCATTTATTTACTATTGGGATATTTATTTAAAATAATATATCATGATAATTCAAAACAATTAATTGAATTTATTATATATTTTTCACTTCCTGCAATTGTATTTTCAAAAGTTTATCCATTAATCCTTGATCAAAAAATACTTGGATTAATTTTAATGTTTATGTGTTTCATTCTATTTAATTTAACTCTTGCCTATTTTATAGGTAGAATGATGAAATTAAATAAATTATTACTTGCAACATTTATGATTATGGCAACTTTTGGGAATACTTCTTTTATTGGTTTTTCATATATCGATGCTTTTTATGGGCAAGATTATATAGTTTATGGTTTGATTTATGATTTGTTTGGTTCGTTTTTACTTTTAGTTTCTATTGGTATGTTTATAATTACGTGGGGAAGTGGAAGAAAAAATGATATAAAAACTATTTTTAAAAGTATATTTTTATTTCCCCCTACTTTAATGTTTCTAATTACAGTTCTTGCTAAAAATTTTGAAGTTCCAAATTTTCTAATTTTGACATCTCAAACTCTTGGCTCAACTCTTGTTCCCATTGCGATGATTGCAATTGGTATGAAACTTGAATTAAAACATATCTTTGTAAAGTTTCACATAGTTTCTATGGCAATGATTTTAAAAATGGTAATAGTTCCAGTTATTGTACTTATTGGATTTAAATATTTCTATGGTATTGACCAAACGTGGGTAAAGGTAACAATCATCGAAGTTGCAATGCCACCAATGACTATGGCTACAGTTTTAGCAATAAAAGGTGGATTAGATGAAAAAGTTGCTATTAATTCACTTGTATTGGGAGTTTTATTAAGTCTACTAACAATTACTATGTATACCACTTATTTAGCGTAAATTTTTACGCTAAATTTATATTAAGATATTTCCAATCTCTATTCTTTGACCTCTTAGATATTCAACAGAATTTATAGCTTTTTTAGAAGGTGATTGTAAAGTTTTTATCTTTAAACTTCCTTTTTTACAGCCAACTATTATGTAATCTTTTGCTATTTCTAAAATCTCACCTTGCTTATTATTAGATAATTCTTCATTTAATTCTATATCTTTTAATTTTAATTCAGAAGTCAAGAAAACACCTGGCCAATATGAATAAGCCTTATATTTTAAAATTAATTTTTTTGCATCACTAAAATCTACTATTCCATGCTCTTTTTTAATTTTTTTACAAAATGAAACTTCAGAATCATTTTGTTTTAAAGGTTTAATATTTTCAAAATTATCTAATGTTGTAATAGTAAGTTTTGCAGCAATTTGAGATAATTTATCAAAAGCTTCTGAAACTTCCATCGTAGAAGTTATTTTAAGATATTGAAAACCTAAAATATCTCCACTATCAAGTCCTTCTTCCATAAGCATAGATGTAACACCCGTATAAGAATCATCATTTAACAATGATTCTTGAATAGGACTAGCACCTCTATATTTTGGAAGCAATGATGCATGAAGATTAATACAAGGGGCAATAGTTAGTATCTCTTTTGGTAATATCTGTCCATAAGCTGCAACAATTATATAATCTGGTTTTAAATTTTCAATTTGTAGTTTAGCTTCTTCATTATTTTTAAGTTTTAAAGGTTGAAAAATAGGAATATTTATATTCTCATCTAAACAATATTGTTTAATGTGAGGAGGTGTTAAAAGCTGTTTTCTTCCAACTGGTTTATCAGGCTGAGTAAATAAACCTATTATTTTATATTTACTTTGTAACAACTCTTTTAAAATTGTTGTAGCATAATCAGGAGTTCCCATAAATAGAATTTTTTTACTCATTTTATTATCCTTATTTTTTTGCTTGAAATATTGTCCCACTATTATGATTCCCATCAACTAAATAATCATATGCATTAGTTAAATCAAATCCTGAAGTTAAATACATAGGAATCCCATTTTTCATTAAAAAATCGGCAGCTTTTAATTTTGTTACAATTCCACCTGTAGCAAACTCTGAATTTGCAGAATGTTTCATTTCAAGGGAACTTTGCTCTATTTCAAAAACTTCTTTTTGCAAAATTGCATCATCAAACTCTCTTGGATTTTTATTATAAAATCCATCAATATCAGATAAAATTGCTAACATATCTGCATTAAAATAATAAGCCACATGAGCTGCTAATTGATCATTATCACCAAATAATAGTTCATAATTTGCTATTACATCATTTTCATTTATAATAGGGAGAATATTATTTTCTAAAAGAATTTCCATTACATTTTGAGCATTTTTTGTTCTTTTTCTTGAGTCAAAATCATCTGCAATAAATAACATTTGAGCACAAATAATTCCATGCTCAATAAATCTTTTTTTATAATGTTTAAGTAAAAGTGGTTGCCCAATAGCAGCAAGCGCTTGCTTATTAGCAATTATTTTTTTATCAAGCTTCAATGAAGTATATCCAGCACCAACAGCGCCAGATGATACCAAAATCACTTCAATTTTTTTTTCATTTTTTAATTTTGCAATTAAATCAACTAAATTTCCCATTCTTTCAATGGCTAATTGCCCATCTTGTGTTAATACAGCAGTCCCTACTTTTATAACTAATCTTTTTTTTGCAGGTAAAACTCCACTATGTTCCATCATTTATCCTGTTCTAATAAATTATATAATGCAAATCCAAGTGCTTTAATATTAAATTTAGTCAAAGATGAAATTGGTAAAACAAAATATGGTTTTGTATTATCAAATCTTGAATAAATTAAATCTTGAACAAAATATGGATATTCAGTCTCAAATTTAAATTCATTTGAAGAAGTTTCTTCTAAACCAATATCTTTAATAAAGCTTTTAATATCATCTTCTAAATCTTCACCAATATATCCATCAACTTTACTTAGAACTATTGCATAATTTCTTTTAGATAATTCACCTGAGAATTTAGCAACTTCTTCTTTTAAGACATTATATTGATCAATCATTTTTCTATAATTTGCAACATCAATAACAAATAAAAGAGTTTTTGTTCTTTCAATATGTTTTAAAAATTCTAATCCTAAACCTCTTCCTTCACTTGCACCATCTATAATTCCTGGAATGTCAGCCATTACAAAAGAGTTATAATCTCCAACCGTTACAACACCTAGTTTTGGTGTTAGAGTTGTAAATTCATAATTTGCAATTTCAGGAGTTGCATTTGAAGTAACTGAAATTAAAGTTGATTTTCCAACATTTGGATATCCAACAAGACCAACATCTGCAATTAATTTTAACTCTAATCTAATTTTTCTAATTTGACCTGGAAGTCCTGGCTGAAAATATGTAGGTCTTTGATTTCTTGAGTTTTTAAAGTGAGTATTACCTAATCCACCTTTTCCACCTTCAAGAAATAAAACTTTTTCTCCAAGATCTAATAAGTCAAAAATTATTTCATTTGTTTCATCATCAATAACTTGAGTTCCAGGAGGAACAACTAAAACTAGTGCATCTCCTGACTTTCCAGTCATTCTTCCACCCAAACCTTGAACACCATTATCAGCTTTAAAAAACTTTCTACCTTTGTAATTTGATAATGTATCAGTATTGTTGTCTACTAAAAAATAAACATCTCCACCTTTTCCACCATCTCCACCATCAGGTCCACCTTTTACAACAAACTTTTCTCGTCTAAATGCTGCACATCCCTGTCCACCTTTTCCAGATGTAACCGAAAATCTAGCGCTATCTATAAACATATAACTTTCCTTTTAATAAATAATTAAAAACTAAAAGCAAAATTCTAACTTCTACTGTTAACTTTTAATTAATTATGTTAATTTTTAAATAAAAAAAGGGTGTAGGCAAAAGCCATACACCCTTTAAAGAAATCAATTTTATCCAGAATTACGAAGCGTAAACTGAAACTTTTTTTCTCTTTTTATCTTTAATTTCAAATTTAACAACACCGTCAATTAAAGAATAAATTGTATGATCTTTACCCATACCAACGTTTTGACCTAAATGTACTTTAGTACCTCTTTGTCTAATAATGATGTTTCCAGCTCTTACAACTTCACCACCATATTTCTTAACACCAAGTCTTCTACCAGCTGAATCTCTATTATTCTGCGTACTACCCTGACCTTTTTTGTGAGCCATAGTTCTTCTCCTTAACTTTTGTTATGCTTATGCAGCGATTTTAATAATTCTAATTTTAGTGAAGCTTTTTCTAAAACCTCTTTTTAACTTAGAATCTTTTCTTCTTCTTTTTTTGTAAATGATTACTTTTTTAGCTCTATTTACACCTGTTCCATCTAATACAACTACTGCTGATACAGTAGCGTTAGCAACAGCTTCACCAGTTTTTAATTCACCGTTGTTTATAGCTAAAACATCAGTAATTTCTAAAGTTTCTTTTGCAGCTTGACCAGTATAGTCAACGTCTAAGATATCACCCTCAGAAACTTTATACTGTTTTCCACCACACTTGATAATTGCGTACATTTTTCTTCCTCTAATTCAATTCTATATGCCAAGTTGATATATTCTCAATATAACTCTATTTTTCGAACCGGAATAGTATCTTATTTTAGTTTAAACTTTCTTTAAGCCAAAGAATTTTATCTATAATCGTTTGCTAATGCTATCGCATCAACCATAATCATAGAATTTTTTGGTAATCCTTTAGCTGAGATTGTACTTCTAGCAGGTTTATGATCACCAAATGCTTCAGCAAATAAAACATTTACTACACCAAAATCTTCAATATTTTCTAAATAAATACAAACTTTTACTACTTTATCCATTCCACTTTCTGCATCTTCTAAAAGTGTTCTAAGATTTGATAGAACTTGTCTTGTTTGTACTTTAATATCTCTTTCAACCATTGTCCCATCTAACGTTACAGGAACTTGAGCTGATGTATAAATAATTCCGTTTACTTTTACAGCAGGAGAATAAGGTCCTATCGCTTGAGGTAAATTGTCACTTGCAATAAATTTCATTTTTTGTCCTTAGGTTTATATAGCTGATGGAATTTTACAAAAATTAAACTGCTAATCAAATAAATTGAAAAAATTAATTATAAATTATAACTTACAAGCTTTCCTTTTTTTAATTGATTAATATTATCTTTAATTTTTCTTATTAAATTTGCTTTTTGCTTAAAATCCAAATCCTTATCATAAGAAATTGCTGTTAATTTATTTGCATAAAACTTATATAATAAAGTTAATAATTCTTGATTTAATCTATCATCATCATAATTTTCTAATTTTTCATTTAAAACAATAGAGTTTAATGAAATATCACTCATATCCAAAAGTAATAATTCAAACTCATTTTTGTGTGCTTCAAACATTGAAGAATCAACAATATCTAAAACAGCATCTAATCTTTGTGGTTTTTCTAAGATTGATTTTATAATACAAAGTTCTGCAATATCTATTTTAGATAAATTAGGAGTAAAAGTTCTTTGTTTATTTGAACTAATTTGTATTAGATTTTCTCTTACATTTAATTTTTGAGCTAAATATCTTTTGTATTCATCTTGGTAAATTAATCCTAAAGATTTTAAATAATCATTTGATTCATGTAATGCTTTTTGTTTTTGATTTGCATCATTTATATCATATTTAGAAATTATATAATCAATTGCAAAGGGAGTAAAGGAAATAGGATTCGAAAATATCTCATTTAAATCTTCAATTTTACCATTATTTACCATATCAGCAGGATCCATGCCATCATCAAAAATAATAACACCACCTTCAAACTCACTTTGACTTAACATAACAGATGCTTTAAAAGCAGCCGCCAATCCAGCTTTATCTCCATCATAAGCCAATATTACTTTAGGTTCACCACGTCTTAAAAGCGGGAGATGATCAGCAGTAAGTGCCGTTCCAAGTGTTGCAACTGCTGTATTAAAACCTGCTTGATGAAGCATAATAACATCTAAATAACCTTCACATACAATTATTTGGTTTTTTTTATAAATATGTTCTTTGGACAAATGATAACCATATAAAAGTCTTGATTTATTAAAAAGTTTTGTTTGTGGTGAATTTACATATTTTGCATTATGACCACTTATTGTTCTTCCACCAAAACCAACTAATTTTGCAGATATAGAATATATAGGAAATGTAATACGTTCTATAAACCTCGAATATAAACCATTTGTTCCTGTATCTATTATTCCTAAATCTATGGCATCTGTTAAATTATAATGATTTGATTTTAAAAAATTAATAGTATCAATGGAAGCTGGCGCATAACCTATTTCGAATTTTTCAATTGAAAATTCAGAAATTCCTCTTTTGTGGATATACTCTTTGACACTATCATTACTTACAAAAAGTTTTTGATAGAATTTATTAACATCTTCGATTACTTTTGTATCTTGTTTTTTTTCAGTAGTATTTTCATAATCTAAATTAAAATTATACATTGAAGCTAATTTTTCTATTGTTTCAGGATATGAAAGTTTTTCATACTCCATTACAAATTTTATAGAGTCCCCACCTACTCCACATCCAAAACAATGATATATTTGTTTTGCAGGACTTACCACAAAAGAAGGTGTAGTTTCACCATGAAAAGGGCAACAAGCCTTGAAATTCGCTCCGGTTTTTTTAAGTTCTATAAACTGTGAAACAACATCAACAACGTCAAGATGGTTTTTTAAATTTTCGATCGACTCTTTTTTTATCATAAAATGATTATACTCTTTTATTTTTTTATATGAACTTTTATGTTAACATGCATTAATTTATAAGATAACAAATGAAGGTTTTACTTGGATAATATAGCTTTAGAATATAGAGATCCACTTTTTGGAATAATACTAATTGTCGCATTAATTTTCGTTATATCATTTTTTACTTATTACTATAGTATATATAAAGAGAGAAATGCGAGAAAAGATTATAGAAAATTATCTTTAAGATTTGAACTTGGAAAACTAAAAGAAGAAGACTATGTTCACTTATATAAAACTTATAATCTTCCTTTTGACTCTATATTACTTTTAGCCTCATCTTTTTTGCATAAAGGTGATTACAACAAAGCTATTTCTGTTTACCTAACTTTACTTGAACATGTAAATGATAGAGTAAAAAAAGAAGAACTACTAGAACTGCTAGGAACAACTTATTTCAAAGGTGGTTTTTTACAAAGATCAAAAGAAATATTTTTAAGAATACTAAAGTTTTCTTCACGAAATAAAAATGCCCTTTTATATCTTTTATTAATAAATGAAAAATTAAAAGATTTTAAAAAAGCAAAAGAGATTACTTTTTCACTAGAAGAGTTAGATAAAGATATGACAAGAGATAAAATCTATCTTGATTCTTTGATTATATTAAATGATTCAGTTTTATCTTATGAAAAGAGAACTGAACTTTTATATGAAATCTTTAAAGAAAATAAAATAATAGAAAGAATTTTTGCATGCTTTTTAATACAATTTAATAAAACATTTTTTTGGGAACATGTACGTGAATTTGATTGTTCTAAATTTATGGATGTAATGTGGTATCAAAATATAAATGATATTAATCTCGATAAAGTAATAGAAAATGATTTTCTAACTGAACTTTACAATGCAAAAGGATACCTAAATACATTAAAACATAGTAAAGATTTTGACTTTGATATTTTAATTTTAATAAACCAGCATGAACATAATATCAATGCTTCTTTGGATTTTGAATTTATTTGTTCTTCATGCAAACACTCACATCCCATGTTTGACACAAGATGCCCTCATTGTCATAATATTTTAACACTTAATGTGAAACATCATTTAACAAAAGCTCTATTTGATTCTAACCAATCATTACAATAATAAAATTAGAATAAAACAAAAAGTATATTCAATTCACTAATAATAAAAGATGTGATATACTTTCATAAAATTTAACTGAAGGAAAGAAATGAGCGATTATTCAAAACTAGAAAAGTGTTTGGATTATCAGTTTAAAAACAAAGATCTGATAATCGAAGCACTTACACATAAAAGTTATAAAAAACCATATAATAATGAGAGACTTGAGTTCTTAGGTGATGCTGTATTAAATTTAATTGTTGGTGAATTTTTATTTACGAAATTTAATAAATCAAATGAAGGTGAATTATCAAAAATCAGAGCATCTCTTGTAAATGAAACAGGATTTACAAGACTTGCAAATGATATAAAACTTGGTGATTATATTTATATTTCAACAGCAGAAGAAAGAAATAAAGGAAGAACAAAAGCTTCTATTTTATCTGATGCTTTTGAAGCAATTATGGGTGCAATTTATTTAGAATCTGGACTTGAAGTTTTAAAACCTATTATTTTAGATTTATTAGAAAAATCATATGACAAAATAAATTTGGATGTTTTATTTAGCGATTATAAAACTGCGCTTCAAGAAATAACGCAAGCACAATTTGCTTCGATTCCTGAATATAGGATAGAAGGTTCGTCTGGACCTGACCATAAAAAAGAGTTTGAAGTATCAATTTGGATTGATGGAGTTAAATATGGAAGTGCAAGTGGAAAAAGTAAAAAATTAGCACAACAATCAGCAGCTAAAATTGCAATAGAAAAACTAAAGGAAAATATCTAAATGAATACATTTGGACATAGATTTAGATTTACTACTTTTGGTGAATCACATGGGAAAGCACTTGGCTGTATAGTTGATGGAGTTCCAGCTGGTATAAAAATAGATGAAAAATTTATTCAAAATGAAATGGATAGAAGAAAACCTGGCCAAAATAAATTTGCAACAGCTAGAAAAGAAGGTGATGTAGTAGAAATACTTTCAGGAGTATTTGAAGGAATTACTACAGGAACACCTATTTCAATGATTATTTTTAATGAAAATCAAAAAAGTAGTGATTATTCTAATGTAAAAGATTTATTCAGACCTGGTCATGCAGATTTCACATACTTTAATAAATATGGAACAAGAGATTACAGAGGTGGAGGAAGAAGCTCAGCTCGTGAAACAGCAGCAAGAGTTGCAGCAGGAGCTATTGCTAAACTTATGCTTATGGAACTTGGAATAAAAGTTCAAAGTGGTATTTGTGAAATAGATGGAATAAAAGCGGAAAATTATGATTTTTCAAAAGTTGGTGAATCTGAAATATTTGCTTTAGATAAAGAAGTTGAACAAGCACAAAAAGATGCAATTTTAGAAGCTAAAAATTCTCACAATAGCGTAGGAGGAGTTGCACTTATAAATGTATCAAATGTTCCTATTGGCCTTGGTGAACCACTTTATTTTAAACTTGATTCTCAAATTGCAAATGCAATGATGGGAATAAATGCAGTTAAAGCTGTAGAAATTGGTGATGGAAGGTTATCATCAAAAGTAAAAGGTTATGACAACAATGACCAAATAAGAGCAAAGGGATTTAAAACAAACCATAGTGGTGGAATGTTAGGTGGAATTTCAAATGGTGATGATATAAATGTAAAAGTTTATTTTAAATCAACTCCATCAATTTTTATTGAACAAGAAACTATTGATATTCACAATAATGAAGTTGAGTGTAAACTAAAAGGAAGACATGACCCTTGCGTAGCAGTTAGAGGAAGTGTTGTTGCTGAATCTATGATGGCTTTAGTTCTAGCAGATATGGCGCTACTTAATATGTCATCTAAAATGGAAAATGTTAAAAAAGTTTATAGCTAGTATTCTACTAATTCTACATTGTCAAAATATAGAACTTTTTGCAAGTAATGAAGATGAACAAAATCTTATAAAACTTGCAAAAGCCTATCCTACTTTCATAAAAGAAATTTCAAATAATAAACTAATTTTTATGGATAATCATAAAATTAATTATGATGATGGTATTGAAAATAAAACATTTGATGAAATGTTAAATAATCCCTCTTTAAAAAAAAATGAGTATAAAGTATATAAAAATAGATGAGAATCCAAATTATGTACCTTTAAAAAATGAGGATGCGGGAAGAATAAGATATGAACCTTTTTTTAAAAAAATGTATGGTTCAAATCCTAAAGAAATCAAAAAAAATCTTACAAAAATAATCTGGTTTCCGAAAAGTTCAAATAAAACTCTTTTAGTAACTACAATCAACGATGTACATAAAAAACTCCAAGATATATCAGATGAATTAGAGTTATTACCTAAAGAGATTAAATCATTTGTAAATAACCCAGAAGGAGTTACAAACTGGAGAAAAATCAGCAATACAAATAGATTAAGTACTCATAGTTTTGGAATAGCTATTGATATAAATATAAAAAAATCAGATTACTGGGAATGGCAAAAACAAGATGGAAAACTTAAATATAAAAATAAAATACCCCTAGAAATAGTAAGAATATTTGAAAAACATGGATTCATTTGGGGAAGAAGATGGTATCACTATGACACTATGCATTTCGAATATAGGCCTGAACTATTGAATTAAAGAATCATTTAAACTTATTTGTATATACTTCCAGCTTAAAGCAACTCTTTGGTCAAGGGTTGCTTTTTTTATGCTTTTGTTTGTTACTCCATATATTGGCAAAACACCATTACTGAATTAATCTTAATGCAGTAAAAATTTGCTATAATCCAAAAAATAATTTTATATAATAAAAAAGGAAGTTTACATGTTGAAAATAGTTTCGATTATTACTGTAGGAATTTTTATAGCAGGATGTTCTTCAAAAGAGATTCCAACTGGACCTAGATATAATGTAGATATGATTAAAAAAAGTGATGGTTATATAATTAAACCTCTTCAATATACATCAGCAAGATTAATGTCAGGTGTTAAAAGCTTAAATACTGAGGTAATTCCAATTATCTTAGGAACTGATAATTGTAGAATTTTAGGAGAAGCTAAAACAAATGATAAATATATTGCTAGTTTAAAAATTTCTAAGATAAATTGTACAATTGATGATGAAGAATATGAGTCAAGAGATATTAAAGCTTGGGTTATGAAAGATAATTATGTTGGTATAGATTTATCTAAAAAAGAAGTAGAAAAAAGAGATGACCAAAAATCAAATGAAACAGACTATAAACAAAGCTTATATGGCTTAAATCCTGGACAAGAAGTAAAAATATTTATTGAAGAGGGAACTTTAAACAAACTTTAGAAATAAATTTTTTATTTCTAAAGTTAAGATGTATATAAAATTTATATACATCTTTATTTCATCACTGCATTAAGTGCTATTTTTGCATTTGGCCATCTATTATTTACATTTAACATAACCATTAAAACATCTTTACTACTATTTTTTGCACGTGCAATTAGACAAGCACCAGCTTCATTTGTATATCCTGTTTTAATACCAACAATATAAGGTTCATTTGATAATAATTTGTTACTTGAATGAACCATATATCTAGATTTTGTATTTATTGCATTAAATGCATATTTCTCTAGTTTTACAATTGAATTAAATGTTTTATTTTTTATTGCATATTCTGTTAATTTCAACAAATCATTTGCAGTACTTGAATGGTTACCAATATCGAAACCACATGGATTTGTAAAATTAGTATTTTTCATTCCTAATTTTTTTGCTTTTAAATTCATCATAGAAACAAATTTTTGTTTACTCCCGTTTCCTAGGTAAATAGCAATAGAATTAGCAGCATCATTTGCTGATTTTATCATTGCCGCATGTACTAAATCTTTTAAATAAAACTTTTCACCAACTTTAAAATTTGCAACTGTAGGTTCTACTTTTTTCATTTCAGGTGTTATAGTTACAATACTATTCATTTTACCACTTTCAATAGCAAGCATTGCTGTCATAATTTTTGTTAAGCTAGCAGGTCTTAAAATTTGATTTTCATCTTTTGAAAATATCAACTTTTTATTATTTAAATCTTTTACAATTATTGAATCAAAATCTTTTTGAATCTTCTGAAATACTCTCGTATCATTAGTAAGGGCAAAAGAAGGTAAAATAAAAAACAAAATCACGAGCAAAACTTTCATAACATCACCATTTAAAAATTATTTATAATACAAGGAAAACCTAAGGAATTTGTAATATAGAGTAATATTATACACTATAGTTAAATTTTTTACCCTTAAATTTTATTATTTGTATTCTTTTTTTAATTCTTCAAGTCTTGCAATTCTATCTTCTGTACTAGGATGAGTTCTAAATAAATTTCCTAAAGTTGATTTTAATCCTGAAAAGGGATTGATAATAAACATATGTGCAGTTTGTTCTGTTGCATTATGTATTTGATGTCCACTTCTTGCATAGTTCTCAAGTTTTTTTAATGCACTTTGTAGTCCAGCTGGATTTCCTGTCATTTTAGCTGCTCCTTCATCAGCCATAAATTCTCGGCTTCTACTAACTGTCATTTGTATAAGGGAAGCAGCTAATGGTAATAATATTGCCATTGCAATCATCATAATAGGGTTTGAACCTTGTCTGTTATTATTCCCACCAAACATCGCTCCAAATTGCATCATATTTGCAATCATAGCAATTGCCCCTGCAAATACGGCAGCTATAGTTCCTATTAAAATATCATAATGTTTTATGTGGGATAATTCATGGGCAATTACACCTTCTAACTCTTTTTCATTTAACATTTCATACAATCCCATAGTAACGGCCACAGCAGCGTGTTGATGATTTCGTCCTGTTGCAAAAGCATTTGGAGTATGATCAGGTATTAAATAAACTTTTGGCATAGGAAGTCCAGCTTTTTGAGTCAATCTTTGTGTGATTTTATAAACTGGATGTCTTGAATCTTCAAGAGGTGTTGCATCATAATGTTTTAATACTTGTTGATCTGAATAATAATATGCATAAAAATTCATTCCAGCAGCTAACAAAAAAGCTATTAGCATTCCAGTACTTCCACCAAAAGAAAAACCAATAAAGACAAAAATAACTGTTAAAAATGTTAATAAAAATACTGTTTTTATTTGTTCCATAAAATTCTCCTAATTTTTCTTGATAATAACAAAAAATAGTTAATAAAAATTAAACTAAATATTATTTAATATTGACTCTTTTTTATATGGTACTTTTGCACTTGGAGTTACTTTTGAAGTGTTTTCCAAATGAACATCTTGATCATCAAAAAAGATATCTGCCCCAAAAGCTTTTACAACTTCATATTTATCAACTCCTCCTAAGAAAAATGCCTCGTCAAGTCTAACATTCCATTGAGATAGAGTTCGGATCACCCTTTCATGGGCTGGTGAATTTCTAGCTGTTATTAGAGCTGTTCTAATTGGTGTTTGCTCCTGTGGATATTTTGCTTGTATATTTGAAATCATAGTTAATAATTGGGCAAAAGGACCACTATTCATAGGATTTGTTGCATTTTGTTTTTCAAACTTTAAAAATGCTTCTAACCCTTGTGTTTTATAAACAATTTCTGATTCTTCTGAAAATAATACAGCATCACCATCAAAGGCAATTTTCACTTGATTTGTATACTCTTCATTTAGCTCTTCATAGGGTAAAATTCTAGCTGCTGCTATTCCTTCATTTATTGCATCTTGAACATCTTGTTCATTTGCTGATAAAAATAAGTCAACTTTAAATGGTTTTAAATATTTAGAAATATCACTTCCCCCACTCCACGCTGAACGTTGAATATCAAGATTATATTTTTCAATTGATTTTGTAATTCGTAAACTAGTTGCTGAATTATTTCTTGACATAATTATTACTTCAACTTGTTTGTCATTTGGGAAATCTTCATTTATTCTTAAAAGATTTTTAACAAGCCTAAAACCTGTACCTTTATTTAGTTGTAAATCTTCATTTTCTATTTGATATTTATAATATTCATCAAGACCTTTGTCTTCAAAGATTTTATTTTCATCTTCAAGATTAAATAATGCCCTTGAAGAAATTGCTATTACTAATTTTTTATTTAAATCATATCCCAAAATATTATCCTTTATTTTTTATATTATACAAATATGTAGCTATAAAATTAATTTACTAGTAAATTAACAAATTTTTAAATAATTTTTATTGAAAGAAAAGCCAAGTTAATCTAAAATCGAAATATTATTTTTTAAATTAAGAGTGAATATGAAAAAACTTTACATTGTAAGACATACACAAAAAGAAGAAGCTTTACAACATGATGATTATGACAGAGATTTAAGTCCCGAAGGATTAGATAAAGCAAGAAAAATAGCAGAAAATTTTGCTAAAAAAAATTTACCTATTGATTTAATTGTTGCAAGTCCTGCTAAAAGAACAAAGATTACAGCGGAGATATTTGCCAATGCATTAAATTATAATAAATCTATTATGTTTAATGAAGTTTTATATATGGCTTTTGTAAATGAATTATTTGAAACAATATCTTATACTTTTGATACTGTTGATTCTATGTTATTAGTAGGACATAATCCATCTTTAACAGCATTTGCAATTACACTTGTTGGATTTAAAGAGAAGTTTGAAATGGGAGCGATTATGGAGATAAACTTTAATTGTGATTCATGGATTAATATTTCAAAAGACAATGCACAATTAGTTTCTTATGAATTAACTAATGAATAATAAAATCCTTTAAGGATTTTATTATTTAGTCTAAATTTTTATTTAAAAGAACTAATGAAGCTAAAGAAGTTAACTCTTTTATACTCTCTTTAGTAATTTCAGGATTATCACCTAAAACTAAAGAAAAAATATCAGTGAAGTTTTGTCTTGCCCAAACTCTTAATTCATCACCTGTCAAAAATTTATCCGTAGAAAGAATCTTTCCTTTTTTATTTGTAACTATAACTTTTGCTGTATCTGATTTTTCAAAGTTTCCTTTTATTCCATCATTATTTTTTATTTGATATGAAACAGCTGCTTCGTATAATTTACCTTTTACAAGAGTTCCATTATCAATGATTTTTCTAGGAAAACCCGTTGCTTTAAAAAAACCATCCCATTGGTCTGCAAATAAACTTGTCAAACCAAAACTCATTATCAATAAAAAAAATACTAAATATTTTTTCATTATTTATTACCTTCTGTAATTATATATTATTTGCCTAAACAAAATTCACCAAACATTACATCTAACATTTGGTCATTTTCATAAGGTCTTGTAATTGCTGAAATATGTTCTAAGGCTTCAGTTATATAATGTGCAAAAAACTCTAATTCTCCACTATTTAAAGGGATTTTAGATAATCCAATATTATAAAGTGTATTTTCAACAGAACTTATTTGTCGTTTTGAAATTAATGTCATCTCATCACTATGTGTATTTGAATCTAAAATATTCTCAACTTTTTTTATCAATGGATTTATATCTTCTTTTGTTGAAAGTTCAATAAAATCTTTGATATTTGATTTATCAAAACAATTTTCTAAATCAGATTTATTTAATACTTTTATAATCTCTTTATGAGCATTTTCATCAATTAATTTTAAAATATTTTTATCTTCATCATCACAAATTTTACTATTATCAAAAAGTGCAATTACAATATCAGCTTCATTTATAGCTTGAATTGATTTTTCGATTCCTATTTTTTCAATAATATCACTAGCATTTCGAATACCTGCTGTATCAACTATTTTTATAATATGAGTTCCGATTCTAACAGACTCTTCAATAGTATCTCTTGTTGTTCCTGCAATATCAGAAATAATAGCTCTGTCATAATTTAAAAGCTTATTTAGAAGTGAAGACTTACCAACATTTGGTTTTCCAATGATTGCAACTTTGAATCCTTCAATCATTCCTTCACGTCTTTTAGAAGCATCTAATGTATTTGTAAGTTTTACAATAATTTTTTCCATCTTATTTTTAATTTGAATAAAAATATCACTTGGTAAATCATCCTCTGCATAATCAATAGAAACTTCTGTGTATGCTAGCATAAACAATAAATCTTCTCTAATATCATTTACAAAAGTTGTAAGTTCACCTTTTAGTTGCCTTGCAAGTAGTCTTACAGCATCTTCACTTCTCGCTTCAATAATTTTAGCAATAGCTTCTGCTTTTGTTAAATCAATTTTATTATTAAAAAATGCTCTTTTTGAAAATTCACCAGGATTTGCAATTCTAGCACCTTGTTTTAAAACTTCATCAACAATCATATTTGCAATTGCAACTCCACCATGACATTGAAACTCTATTACATCTTCACCTGTAAATGAAAAAGGAGCTTTGAAGTATATAACTAAAGCTTCATCAATAACTTCTTGATTAATATCGTACAAATAAGAAAGTGTTGCTAGTCTTGGTTGAAAATTATTTTTTTGAGATATTTTAGAAGAGATTTCATGAGCCTTAGGCCCTGAAATTCTAACTATTGAGATAGACCCAATACCATTTGCCGTTGCTATTGCAACAATTGTAGCATCATCAAACAAGATTATACTTCTCTTGTTCTGTACTCATTTACAAGTACATATTTATCACCTCTGATATTTGTTTTTACAGCAACATATTTATCAGGGAATTCTTCTCTTAATTTTTTCAATGCAATATGAACTAATATTCCATCAAGAGGTTTAGTTTTGAAAGTACCTTTTTCTTTGATAATTTCAATAATTGGTTCAAGATAGGTATAAATAGCTTCTTCTTGATTTTTCAAAAATTGTGCAACTTCAAGTCTTAGCATTAAACTATATTTTTCATTTATCCAGTTGAATAAAATATATGATAAAGCTTTATATCTATACCCTTCTTTACCTATTAGCAAAGCAGAATCTTCACCTAGAAACTCAACATATAAAGTCTCTTCATCATAAAATTCAACATTAATTTTTTCAATTTTATAACAAGTTTCATCAAATAAAAGGTGAATTCCCGATTTAACTTCTTCTAAGATTTTATCTTTATCTTTTTTTATAACGATTTTTGAAATTTCACTTTGTGAATTTTCTTCATTATAAAAATTATCAAAAATTTTATCTTTATTTTCAACTTTTGGAACTTTGCAGAAAGATTCTACTTTCTCTTCTTTAACAAAAGTTTTTTTCTCTTCAGTCCTATTTGAATATTCAATTCGTTCAGAAACCTCTTCAATTCTCACATCTTTATTCTTAAAAGTTTTAGTTTCTTGAACATATCTTTTACAGTTATCTTTAAAACACACTTCAATAATTGCATTTTTCTTTCCAAAACCAAGAAAACCTTTGCTTGGTTGTTGGATAACTTCAATCTCTAATTCAGTAATAGAACAGTTGAATTCAGCACTTGCTAATTCATATACTTTTTCTAAACAGTTTGCTTCAAACTTTTTCATAATAAGTTCCTATTTTTTTTCAACTCTTTTTTTCTCAAATATTTGATTTATAAAATATTGTTGACCAATTGTAAATAAGTTATTTATAAACCAATACAATGTAAGTCCTGCTGGGAACCATAAGAAGAAGAATGTGAAAACAACTGGTAAAAACTGGAATATTTTCTTTTGCATCTCATCTTGCATCGTATTTGGAGTAATTTTTTGTTGGATAAACATAGTAGCACCCATTAAAATAGGTAATACAAAATATGGGTCCATTTCAGCTAAGTCATGTACCCAAAAAATCCATTCTGCACCTTTTAATTCAATTGCATTTAATAAAACTCGATAGATTGCAAAAAATACTGGAATTTGTAAAATTAATGGTAAACATCCACCCATTGGATTTGCACCATGTTTTTTATAAAGTTCCATCATATGCATTGATTGTTTTTGTTTGTCATCTTTATATTTAGCTTGAATTTCTTTCATTTTAGGAGCTAATTCTTTTAGTTTTTGCATAGATACCATACCTTTGTATGATAAAGGATATAAAACTAATTTAATTAGAATTGTTAGAATAACAATCGTCCAACCCCAGTTTCCAATATAACCTTGAATAAATTGTAATAATAAAAACATTGGTTTTGCAATAAATGTAAACCAACCATAATCAATTACATCAATTAATTCAGGATTTAAAGTATCTAAATCTCTATGATTTTTTGGTCCCATAAATCCTGAAAAAGATACGTTATTTCCACCATGAATAAATGCTTGAGGATTTGATTCAGAATCTGGCATAACAGAAACACTTAATGATTTTTCAAAATTATAAATCACTGTTGTATAATATCTATCAAAACTAGAAATAAATTTTGCACCAACAATATCATGATTTTTATCTAAACTACCATCTTCAATAGTTTTTAAAGTACTATCATTTAATTTTGAAATAAATCCATGAACTGCATACATATCAGCTAAAACATTTGGTCTAAATCCATTTGTAATAAAGAATTGTTTATCGTTTGTAGAACTAACTGTTAAATCATAATGACCGTCTGGATAAATAGTAAATTTTTTAGTTAAAACTGTACCACTTAAAGTTTGAGTCAACACTAATTCTTGAGCACTTGTACTTGCATCAACATTTGATAAACTAGCAACTGTTGAAACTTTAAATGCTTCTGTATTTAAATTTACATCTGCAAATCTAACTTCTAAAGGTCTTAATTGATTTGCTTCAAATAGTTTAATTTGTTTAGCATTTTCATCTTTGTATTTCTCTTCAACTAAAGTAACTTGTGCAACTCTACCTAAAGTATCAATTTCAATGATGTTTTTAGCTGTTTTAATAACAGAAACTATTTGTGAACTTGCAATTGTCTTTGGAGATAATGCATCAACTGATTTTGACATATCAATAGGATTACCATTTACATCTGTTGACACCATTTGCGTGTTAGATGCATTTACATCTGGAGCACTATTTTGTTTTTGTGTTTGTTCTTGTTTAGCAAGAGCAGCTTTTGCTTCTTGTTGCGGTTTTAAAACTAAAAACTCATAAGCTATGAAAAATACAAAAACTACTAATGTCATAATTAACATTCGTTTTTGCATACCGTTATTTTGATTCATGTTGTTCATTCTTCTCTTTCCACTCCCGATTCTTTACTACTAAAAACTTTCCATTTTTCAATGGAACATACCAATATTTTATTTTGATTTTCGAAAAATTGATATTCTGATTCGCTCTCAATTTTATGATAGGATAATCAAATCCACCATCAAAAAGTTGATTGCATTTTAATATGCGTGATATTGTAAAATAAATCGCCTTAAAAAAAGTATTGTTATCCAATTGCCATAGTGCATATTGGGAACAAGTTGGATAATATCTACACGATCCAAAGGATAAAATAGTTAAATATTTCTGATAAAACCTTATCAAATATTTAAATATGAGTTTCATTTTAAAACTTCTAATCTCTTTAGTGCGAAATCAAAATCTTTTTTTAATTCTAAAAAATTTTTATCATGTAAGGTTATTTTTGCAACAAATATATAATTACCAACTACTAATTGTTGTTCATATGAAGCAAATAAAGCACGCATTCTTCTTCTGGCTTTATTTCTATATACTGCGTTTCCAACTTTTTTAGAAGTAACAAATGCAGCTTTTAATGTAGGGTTAGAACTAAAAAAAGCGACAAAGCTGGTGGTATGCCATCTTTTGCCGCTTTTATATAGTCTACTAAAGTCTCTCGAGCTGTTAAGTCGATGTTCTTTATTTAAACAGCTAATTTATGTCTACCTTTAGCTCTTCTTCTGTTAATTACTCTTCTACCATTTTTAGTAGCCATTCTTACTCTGAACCCGTGAGTTCTTTTTCTTGGAGTATTATGCGGTTGATACGTTCTTTTCATCTTAGATTTCCTCTATATTCACTAATTAAGTTGGGGATTATAGTTAAATTCAGCTTAAATTTTCTTTAGTTTAAATTCACTTTTACTTCATTATCTACAACATCAAATTCAATAACACTTCCCTCACCTATTTTATCTTCTAAAATCAAATCAGCTAATCTATCTTCAACTATCTCATAAATGGCCCGTTTTAGAGGTCTAGCACCATATACTGGATCAAATCCAATTTTAGCAATATACTCTTTTGCATTTTGTGTTAAAGAAATTTTAATATCTTTTTCTTCAACTTTTTTCTTAATATTATTAAATAAAATTTCTACAATATTTGTAATGGCACTTAAATTTAATTGCTCAAATATTACAATATCATCAAGTCTATTTAAAAATTCTGGTCTAAAATGATTTTTCAATTCATTTAAAACAGCTTTTCGTCTTTCTTCTTTATCAGAAATTTCAATTATTCTAGCACTTCCAATATTTGAAGTCAAAATTATAATTGTATTTTTAAAATCAACTGTAACACCTTTGTTATCAGTTAATCTTCCATCATCTAAAACTTGTAATAAAATATTAAATACATCTGGATGAGCTTTTTCAACCTCATCAAATAAAATTACACTATATGGTTTTCTTCTAACAGCCTCTGTTAATTGTCCACCCTCTTCGTATCCAACATAACCTGGTGCTGCTCCAACTAATCTTGAAACTGCATGTTTTTCCATATATTCACTCATATCAAATCTAATAAGTGATTTTGGATCATCAAATAAGAATTTTGCTAAAGTTTTTGCACTTTCAGTTTTCCCAACTCCCGTTGGTCCCAAAAATAGAAAACTTCCAATTGGTCTATTTGTTTCACTTAGTCCTGCTTTATTTCTTTTTATAGCTCTACTAATTGCTTTTAATGCTTCATCTTGACCTATTACATCTTTTCTTAAAACTTCTTCAACCATTAAAACTTTTTGTTTCTCAGAATCCATCATTTTATTAACAGGTATTCCTGTCCATCTTGAAACAATACTTGCAATTGCATCTTCATCAACAGAATTTCGAAGAAGTGTTCCCTCTTTTTGCATTCTGTCCCATTTTTCAGCATTCTCTTTAATTTTAGCTTCAAGTGCTGGAATTTCACCATATTCTATTTGCGCTGCTTTTTCAAAATTTGATTCACGTTTTGCTATATTTGCTTTTGTTTTTAATTCATCAATTTTTATTTTTAATTCACTTGTTGCATTAAATGTTTGTTTTTCATTATCAAATCTAGCTTCTAAATTTTGTTTTTCTTCATTTTTATTTGCTAACTCTTTATCTATTTGAGCAATTCTCTCGTCATTTTTTTTAGTTTTTTCCATTTTAAGAGCTTCTTTTTCAACATTTAAGGTTTGAATCTCTCTTTTGATAGTTGATAAGATTGTTGGTTCACTCTCAATTTGCATTTTAAGTTCTGCTGCTGCTTCATCTATTAAGTCAATAGCTTTATCAGGTAAAAATCTATCTGTTATATATCTAGAAGATAATTTAGCAGCTGCAACTAATGCTGAATCATTAATAGTTACATTATGATGAGTTTCAAGTTTCTCTTTTATACCTCTTAATATTTGTAAAGCTTCATTCAAACTCGGTTCATTTACATTTACAGGTTGAAATCTTCTTTGCATTGCTGTATCTTTTTCGAAATACTTTCTATACTCTTTTAATGTAGTTGCACCAATAGTATGTAATTCACCTCTTGCGAGGCTAGGTTTTAAAATGTTTGCTGCATCCATTGAACCTTCACTTGCACCTGCACCTATGATTGTATGAATTTCATCAATAAAAAGTATTATATTTCCAGCTTTTTTAACTTCATCAATTACTGATTTTAATCTATCTTCAAACTCACCTCTATATTTTGCACCCGCAATCATAGCACCCATATCAAGTGTTACTACTCTTTTATTAAGTAAACTTGTTGGAACATCTTTATTTACTATTCTTTGAGCTAGACCTTCTGCTATTGCTGTTTTACCAGTTCCTGGTTCTCCTAAAAGAATCGGATTGTTTTTTGTTTTTCTAATTAGAATTTGCATCATTCTATTTATTTGTTCATCTCTTCCAATTACAGGATCAAGTTCACCATCAATCGCTTTTTTATTTAAATCAATTCCATATTTACCTAAAGCTTCAAGATTTTCATCTCCGCTTGCACTATCTATTTTATTTCCAGCTCTCATTGCTTCAAGCTCTTTTTTCGCTTCTCTTAAATCTACATATTTACCTAATACATCTTTTAAAATTTGAGAATCAAAATTTGCTATTAAAAGTGTATCAACAGCTATAAACTTATCTCCAAAACTAGTCATTAAACCTTCTGCTTTTTGTAAACTTGCAAGAAGATTTCTTGATAATTTTATACTCTCTTTTGTTACACTTGAAACACTTGGTAATTTATTTGCATGTGATTTTGCTTCAAGTTCTATTGCTGCTTTATTTACATTCATTTTATTTAATAGTTGGTTTAACACCGAATTAGTATTTGTTAATAAAGCCCATAAAATATGTATTACTTCCACTTCTTGATTTTTATTATGTAAGGCTAATGCCACACCTGAATCTATTGTTTCGTGAAGTTGATTTGTCATTTTTTCAAAAATATTGTTACTCATTTTAGCACTCCTTTGTTTTAACTGCTAATAAAATTATAGCACTTGAGTCTAGGATTGTCAAGATAAACTATAAAATTTTCTATAAATAAATTTTCTTGCAATAATATTCTATTATTAACAGTATTAGTATATAACTTTTTTATATAAATGTTATAATAATTAAGTTTTATAAAGGATTTTTATATGTTATGTGGTATTGATGAAGCAGGACGAGGACCAATCGCCGGCCCCTTAGTTGTAGCTGGAGTTGTATTATTAAAAGAAATAAATGGATTAAATGATTCTAAAGTATTGAGTGAAAAAAAAAAGAGAAAAACTCTTTGATGAAATAAAAGATAAATCAAAATTTCATATTGTATTTTCAAGTGCAAAAACTATAGATGAAAAAGGTCTTAGTTATTGTCTGAGAACTTCAATTATGGAAATCATGGAAAACTTAAAAGAGCATTCTAATGATTTTTTAATGGATGGGAACACAACCTATAAAATATCTAATTTAAATTGTAAAATAAAAGCAGATGCCACAGTTCCAGAAGTTAGTGCCGCTTCAATTTTAGCAAAAGTAAGTCGTGATAGATATATGTATGAAATAAGTTCTAAATATTCAAATTATGATTTTGATAAACATAAAGGATATGGAACAAAAGCTCATATTGAAGCAATCAAAAAATTTGGAAAAAGTGACGAACATCGAATTACATTTAAATTAAAAGCTTTAAATGAAGAAGTTAATAATGATTTAAGCGTACAATCTATAATTAAATTTTGATTATTATTAAATAAGCTTAATTAAAGTAGAATAAAAAATTATCCAAATATAGGAATTCTTGTGGAAAAAAAATCTTTTATCAATTTATTATTATTGCAATATTCTTAACCTTTAGTATAAGCGCCATAAGTTTATATAATTTAAAAAATAATTCAATAAAATCTTCTATTCATAATGCCGAACAGCTTTCAGAAGTAATTAAGAATGGCTTAACGGCACACATGATTAATGCAAATATGAATCAAGTTGATGCTTATATAAATTCAATATCTAATGTAAAAAATATTACTAAATTTTGGATAGTTAGAAATACTTCAGTAGAAGAACAATATGGATTAATTAAAAATAATAAAGCAAGAGATGAAATTGATAAAAAAGTTTTGAAAACAGGTCAAACAGTATACGAACTAAATGAAAGATTATTTTATACAAATATGAGAATAACCGTACCATATAAAGTAGCCATAGAAAATGGAGTAAACTGCCTTAGTTGCCATAATGCCTCGCAAGGTGACACATTGGGTGCTATTTCAATGGAATTAGATATGAGTGAAGCAAAAGATCTTGGATTAGAAACTATTTATTTAATTCCTATCCTAATGATAATAGGAACACTGCTAATATTATTTATTTTTAAAAGAAAATTAGAGCAATATTCATTGGTTTTTGATAATTTATCAAAAAGCTTAAATTTTGCAGCAACTGGAAAATTTAGAAAAACACCATATCCAATTGGATTATCTAAAGATATGATAGTTTTAATGGATAAATTTAACGATTTAATGACTTCATTTAAAGATACAGCAACAGATATTGATAAAAAATTAAAAGGTTTCATTGGAACTAAAATAAACAATCAAATCAATCCTTTGGAAGATTCTAAAGAGATAGTTTTAAATTTATCTAATTTATATCAATTTAAAAAAGAGATTGAACTTGATAATACTAAAGAGGAAATTTATAATAGATTATCTGAAATATTTATCAACCAATTTAATTTCAAGAACTTCACTTTTATAGAAATTGATACATCAAAACAAAAAATGACTACAATAAAAGAAGTTGGAGATACTTTTTATTGTAAACACAATATTGAAAATGAGCCTCATTTGTGCCGAGCAGCTAGAACAAAGAATGATGTAATTTCAACAGAGTTTCATCATACTTGTCCATATTTTAAAGAAGAGAATAAATTTCATTATTGCATAAGTACAGGAATAAGTAAAAATGTTTATTTAATAATAAATTTTGTATTTGATAATAAAGAAGAATTAGATTATTTAAAAGATAAAATTTCATACATCAAAAGTTATATTAATGAATCTGCACCTTCTATTGAAGTAAAACTTCTAATGGATGCACTACAACAATCAGCATTTAGAGATGGATTAACTGGATTATATAATAGAAAATTCCTAGAAGAACACTCTAAAAAACTTATTCCCCAAGCAATAAGAGATAAGTTTAGTATTGGAGTTTTATTACTTGATATAGACCATTTTAAAGCCGTTAATGATGAATATGGACATGATATTGGAGATAAAGTACTAAAAGAATTATCTAGAATTTTAAATGAAACACTAAGAGAATCTGACATTATTATTAGATATGGAGGGGAAGAGTTCATTGTTCTACTTGTTAATGTTAAAACCGAAGAGGATGCTTTAGTAGTTGCTAATAAAATTAGAATGAAAGTTAGTGAAAATGAGATTGATGTATATGCAGGAAGTAAATTAAGAAAAACTATTAGTATTGGATTATCTATGTTTCCTAATGATTCAAACTCATTAGAATCTGTTATAAAAAATGCAGATATTGCCCTTTATGAAGCAAAAAGTAAAGGAAGAAATAAAGTAATAAGATTCCAATCTGAACAAATTTCTAGTGTTGATTTATTTTAAAGAGCCTATAAAATAAATTTTACAAGCTTTTTAATCATAAACGATAAAAAATAAACAGGAAGTAACTTTTTCATAATAATTTTTAATTACAATTTAAAATTATTTTGATAACATATCTTATAATTAAACAATTAAATAAGAAGGATTAAAATGCAATTAGATGTATCTGCAGAAGTAATATTATCTCAATTAGGATATTCAAAAAGTGATGCTTCATTACAACAAGCTGAAAAAATCATAGGATTAACAAGTAATTTTGATAAATTTTCAAAACATATTTTTACGCTAAATGACCATCTTAAAAAAATGAATGCTTATGTAGGATTATCAAATAAATCAGACTATTTAAAAATCAAATGTGATGAAAATGATTCAAATGAAATTCTAGAAGAATTTCATAATGAAGTTTCACACTGGGCAAATAAATACAATGTGAAACTTGAAAAATTAAATGATAAACATATTTATTATATTTTAGGTGCTTACTAAAATATTTTTCTATAACTATGACAATAAGGCACCTTTTGGTGTCTTTCATAGTAATTTTGATGATAATCTTCTGCTTTATAAAATGGAACAAGTTTGTATAAGAAAGTAACTACTTTAAAGCCTTTATTCTCCAACTCTACAATTAATTTTTCACTTATACCTTTTTGTTCTTCATCACAATAAAAAATAGCAGACAAATATTGACTTCCAATATCGGGACCTTGGCCATTTGTTTGAGAGAAATCATGTATTTCAAAAAATAATTTTGTTAAAGTTTCAAATGAAACTATGTTTTCATCATATGTAACTTCTACAACTTCTAAATGACCAGAAAAACCTGTACATACCATTTCATAACTTGGATTTGTAATATTCCCACCCATATAACCTGATATTGCACTGATAACACCCTTTATCTTTTCAAAGTGATATTCCACTCCCCAAAAACAACCCGCTGCGAAATATGCCTTTTTAATATTTTCATTATTCATTATTTATCTTTTTTAAAATTTAAAGATATTGAGTTAACACAATGTCTTATATTTTTTGAAGTAAGTCCTTCTCCTTCAAAAACATGTCCTAAATGTCCTCCACAAGTTGAACATACTATTTCAACTCTTCTTCCATCTGCATCGGGAACTCTTTTTACAGCCTCTTTAATTTCATCATCAAAACTTGGCCAGCCACAACCTGATGAAAATTTATCTTTTGATGTATAAAGTTCTGCATTACATTTTTTACAAGTAAAAATACCTTCTTCATAAAAATCATTATAAGTTCCAGAAAATGGATATTCTGTTCCTTTATTTTCTATTACTCCTTTTTCTTCATTTGTTAATTCATTATATTTCATAGCTATATTTCCTTAATTATTTGTTAAATCTAATAATATATTTTATACCATCATTTGTTTTTTCAATAGATATTAAACCAAAATTTTTCTCAATAAAAACTTTTACTAAATAAAATCCTAAATCAAAATCATCATTATTTAAAGAACTCGGAGCCAAAAAAAATTTATTTATTTGATTATCTTCATAACTTTTTGCATTATCTTCATAAGTAATAAAAATTGATTCATTTATATTTTTAAAAGATATATTAATAAATTTATAACTCAACTTTCGCACATAAAACCTAACTGTTTTTTGGTGTAAAGCCTTAGCATATGGATAATCTGTTCTAAATCTTTATTTCTATTGACAATTTGAGCTGATTGTATCAATTGTTCTAATATTTTTAAAAATATTTCC
>JBGSBO010000018.1:0-30999 GCA_041730535.1 Minisyncoccia bacterium | reverse complement strand
ATATTCAATACAAATAGCAGCGAGGCAAGAAATCACAATTGCTGTATAAATAGAAGAAATATTAAGTAAAAATCCTATTGCAACTCCCAACAAAGAGATATGTGCAAGGGTATCTGACAACATAGCGTATCTTTTTACAACCACAAAAATACTAAGCATAGATGCAATTATTGCAATCAAAATTCCTGCGATAAAAGCTCTTATCATAAATTCATATTGAAAAATTTCCATCATTCTAAAACCTGATTAATAGTAAATGTTTTTGTTAGGCACTCTTTTAATGGCTCTAAATGGTGAGTTACAAATAAAATAGTAGTTTTGTTTTTTTCATTTATCTCTTTTAAACAAGAGATAAATTTTTCTTGAGATATTGTATCAAGACCAATATCAGGTTCATCAAGAATTAAAAGTTTTGGTTTATTTGCTAATGCTCTTACAATCATAACCCTTTGTTTTTGACCACCTGAAAGTTCTGCTATGAGTTTATTTTTTAAATTTGAAATATCAAATTGTTCCATTAAATAAGTGATATATGCATTTTCCTCAATAGAAATCTTTTTTAAAAAAGAGTTTCTATACGCGAATGCTGTTTTGATTATTTCATCAACAGTGGCTGGGAAAATAATATCAATATTTGTTACATTTTGTGGAACATATCCTATTTGGTTTTTATTTAGAAGTTTGATGTGACCACTAGAACTTTCATATATTCCTAAAAGAAGTTTTATAAAAGTACTTTTCCCTCCACCATTTGCTCCTAAAATTACTACAAAATCTCCTTCAAAAATATCTAATGAGATATCTTTTAAAACATTTTCAAAACTTAAATTTTTTACTTCAATAACTTTGTTTTTCATATGTTATTTGCAATCCATCGCAAATTTTAATTTTTCTAAATTATCTTCCATTATTTGAAGGTAACCATAACCTTTTTTATTCTCTTCTTTTGTAATGTTTTCAGCTGGTCTTAGTGCATCAGTTTTTACTTTTGCTTCATTTGCTATTGTTTTTGCAACTTTTGGACTTGCAAATTCTTCAAAAAATACCGTATTTATATTTTCTTTTTTAACTAAATTTATAAGTTCAGCAATAACTTTTGCAGATGGTTTATCCTCAGGAGAAATACCTGAAATACTATATTGTTTTACTCCATAATCATCAGCAAAATAACCAAAAGCATCATGATTTACTAGAATCTTTTTATTTGTACAAGTATCCATACTTAAATCATATTTGTCTTTTAATGTTTTTATTTTTTCAAGATAAATTTCTGAATTTTTTGTATAAATATCTTTATTTATGCCATCTTTTTCAATAAATAGTTTTGTAATAGCCTGCGTCATTAAAATATAATTATTTAAACTAACCCAATAATGTGGGTCAAAATTTGAATGACTATGTTCGTCTTCATGGTGAGTCTCTTCTTGCATTTGTCTTAATTTTACATGTTCACTCATATCAAAAACTTTGTTTTCAATATTTAGAGATTTTACAATTTTATCTTTCCAAGGTTCCATAGCATCACTACTTGTAATAAATATATCACTTTTTGAAAGTTTTGCCATATCAGAAGGAGTTGGATCAAATCCATGAGCTTCAACACCAAATGGAATAATATTATTTAGTTTAATTTTATCTCCACCAACTTCTTTTGCAATACTATATAATGGATAGATTGTCGTTGTAACATTAATGTCTGATAGTGCATTTGTTGCAAGAATAAACATTGTTGAAAAACAAATTTTTTTAAACATTTAAAATCCTTTTATTTTATTTACTGCAACTTAGTCGCATTATGAAAGTATATGGATAGAGTGCTTAAATGCAACTTAGTTGCATTTAAAGAAATAAGAGTATAATTACCTTAATAAAATAAGAGGATAAAATATGAGTCAAAAAGAGTTTTGGAATACTAAGTTTTCACAAGCAAAATATTTTTATGGAATTAATCCAAATGAGTTTTTAGCTTCACAACTGAGTTTATTTAAAAATTATAAAAAACTTTTATTTTTAGGCGAAGGAGAGGGGCGAAATGCCCTTTTTTTTGCTCAAAAAGGGTTTGAAGTAACTGCAATAGATACTTCTGATTTAGGTTTAGAAAAACTTCAAAATAGAGCAATAAATGAAAAACTGAATATAAAAACTGTTTGTATGGATTTAAATCATTGGATAGTAAGTGAAAAATATGATGTGATAATGGCTTCTTATTTACATATGTTTAAAGATGAAAGGGAAGAATTATTTAAAAAAATAGAAGATTCTTTATCTAGTGATGGTTACTTTATCGCTGAATTCTTTTCAACAAAACAGATATCTTTTAATAGTGGTGGACCAAAAGATTTGGATTTACTTTATACAATTGAAGATTTTTCAAATCACTTTAATTTGTGTAAAAAAAATATCACAGAAGAAATTGTAGTTTTGGATGAGGGAATCGGTCATCAAGGTGAGGCTTGTGTGATTAGAGTTGTTATTCAAAAAAATTGATTTAACAACTTTTAACTACGATTTAAGTAAACTATCTAATAATAAATATCAAAAACAATTATAATTAACAATACAGAGAAAAAAATGTTAGAAACAATCAAAAATTTAATAAAAAATAGAGTTTTAGTAATAGATGGGGCTATGGGAACACAGCTTCAATTAGCAGATATAAAAGCCCATGAATGGATTTATGAAGGTGTTGATTTAGAAGGTTGTAATGAACTTCTAAACTTAACAGCTCCTCATATACTTGAAACAATTCACGATGCATATGCAATTGCTGGGGCTGATTTAATAAGTACAAATACCTTTGGTTCAATGCCTTGGGTTTTAGATGAATATGACATTGGTCATACATCTTATGAACTTTCTCGCCTTGGTGCAGCGCTTGTAAAAAAATCTTGTGAAAAATACAGTACGCCTGAAAAACCAAGATATGTTTTAGGTTCTATTGGTCCTGGAACAAAATTACCATCACTTGGACACATCAAATATGATGAAATGTACGATGGTTATAAAATCATGGCTCAGGGATTAGTTGATGGTGGATGTGATATATTTTTACTTGAAACTTGCCAAGATCCATTACAAATAAAAGCAGCACTTCATGCTTTAAATGATACAGCACCACAAGTTCCAATTATGGTATCTGTTACTATTGAAATGTCAGGAACAATGTTAATTGGTACAGATGCACTAACAATTGCAGCTATTATGGCGCCATTTAATATTTTATCTTTAGGATTTAACTGTGGAACTGGACCAAAACAAGTCCATAAACATGTAAAAACTTTAAGTGAAGTTTGTAAGTTCCCAATTTCAGTTCATGCGAATGCTGGACTTCCTCAAAATAGAGGTGGAAAAACTTATTATCCAATGGGACCTGATGAGTTTGTATCTCTTCAAAAAGAGTTTTTAAATATTAATGGAGTTGCATTTTTAGGTGGTTGTTGTGGAACTACACCTGAGCATATAAAAGCTTTGGCAAATGCTATTGAAGGTGTAACTCCTTTAAAACCTTGTGGATTTCTAAAAGCTTCACTTGCTTCACTTTTTGGAACGGTTCCTTTAAAACAAGAACCAGCTCCTTTACTAATTGGTGAGCGTTCAAATGCAACAGGTTCAAAAGCTTTTAGAGAGTTATTAAAGGCAAATGATTATGAAGGAACATTAAGTGTTGGGCAACAACAAGTTCGTGCAGGTGCCCATGTAATTGATGTTTCTGTTGGATTTGCAGGTCGTGATGAGAGATTTGATATGGATGCGGTTGCAGCTCTTTATTCACAAAAAGTTGCACTTCCTTTAATGCCAGATTCAACTCAAATATATGCCCTAGAAGCTGCACTTAAACAAATAGGCGGACGTGCAATTATCAACTCTGTTAATCTTGAAGATGGAGAAGATAAGTTTGATGCTGTTTGTAAATTAGCTAAAAAATTTGGAGCGGCTCTTGTTTGTTTGGTTATTGATGAAGTTGGAATGGCAAAAACTAAAGAAGATAAAATCAGAATTGCAGAGCGAATTTTTGATTTATGTGTAAATAGACATGGGTTTGACCCACATGATTTAGTATTTGATATGCTTACATTTACAATTGGTTCAGGAGATGATGAGTATAGAACAGCTGGTGTTGAAACTATGGAAGCTATTAGAGAGTTCCAGATTTTGCATCCTGAGGTGGGAACAACTCTTGGGCTTTCAAATATCTCTTTTGGACTTGATCAAAAAGCTAGAATTTATCTGAATTCTATCTATTTAGACCATTGTGTAAGAGCTGGATTAACATCTGCTATTGTAAATGTAAAACATATTATTCCATTAAATAAGATAAGTACAGAAGATAGAGCAGCTTGTGATAATTTGATTTTTAATAATCATGAAAAAGGTGACCCTTTATTTGCTTTTATTGAACATTTTTCAACAGTAGAAGCTCAAGAAGAACAAACAGATGAAGAGTATCAAAATATGCCTGCACTTGAAAAAGTACAAATGCTTTTAATGGATGGAGACAAAGATAGACTTCTTCCTTTAGTTGAAGAATTAAGACACACTGTAAATCCAGAAATAATTGTAAATGAATGGCTAATTGATGGAATGAAAATTATTGGTGAGTTATTTGGTAGCGGACAAATGCAGTTACCCTTTGTACTTCAAAGTGCTGAAACTATGAAAGCAACTGTTGATGCACTTAATCCATATTTACCGAAAGAAGAAAAAGATAGTGAAACAACTCTAATTATAGGAACTGTAAAAGGTGATGTTCATGATGTTGGTAAAAATCTTGTTGATATTATTTTAAGTAATAATGGATTTAAAGTAGTAAATATAGGAATAAAAGCAAGTTTAGATACTTTTGTTGAAAAACTTCAAGAGCATAAAGCCCATGCAATTGGAATGAGTGGATTACTTGTAAAATCAACAGCTGTTATGAAAGAAAATCTTGAAGAGCTTAAAAGAATGGGAATAAAAATTCCAGTTCTTCTTGGAGGTGCTGCCTTAACTAAAAACTTTATTGATGAGTATTGCCGACCTTTTTATGATGGACCAATTTTTTATTGTAGAGATGCTTTTGATGGTGTTGTTTCTATGCAAAGAATTGAAAAAGGTGATGCAAATAATACAGCACTTGCTGCTGATTTAATAAAAATTATTGATACAAGTGATAGAGTTGAAGAAGAAGTTGTAGAAATTCCTCCTTATGAAGAGATTCCACTTCCAACACCTAATACATTTACTTTCCCCCCAATTTGGGAAAGAATGGCAAGAACAGGTGAAAAACTAGATAAAGAGCTTATTTTTAAATGGATAAATCATAGGGTTTTATTTAGACAAAGATGGGGATATAAAAGAGGAAAACAAGACGCGGCTAAGTTCTTGAAATATGAAGAAGATGTAGTTGAGCCTACCTATCAAACTTTAAAAGCTGAATTATTAGATAAAAATATTTTTGAACCAATTGCTATTTATGCTTATTATCCTTGTATTTCATGGGATAATAAAATCTATATTTTTGATAAAAAATATCTATTTAATTCTCTTGAAGAAGCGAAAAATGTACCACCTTTAAGTGAAGCTATAAAAGTGTTGGAATTTCCAAGACAAAAAAGAAAACCATTTAGATGTATTGCTGATTTTTTTGCAAATGACAGACTTGATGTTATTGCATTTACACTTGCTAGTGCTGGACTTAAAATCTCTGATTATGAAAGAAGTTTATACGATAAAGGTGAGTTTACAAAATATTACCAAGTTCATGGTTTGGGAGTTGAACTAGCAGAAGCCTTAGCTGAGGTTTTACATAAACAAATCAGACTTGATTTAGATATTGTTCCAAAAGAGGGTCATACTTTAAATGATGTTCAAATGAAACAATATGTAGGTTGTAGATATTCACCAGGATATGCAGCTTGTCCTGATTTAGCCATGAACAGAGATATCTTTGATTTACTAAATCCAGAAGAGTTTGGAATAGAATTAAGTGAAACTTTCCAAATGCACCCAGAACAAACTACTTGTGCTATTGTAGTTACTCACAAAGAAGCAAACTACTATAATATTTAACACTTTTTTAAATTAAGGATGCATCTTCTAGCATCCTTATATATTTTTCCATAGGACTACAATTTGACAAATAATGCTAAAGGTTTAGCTCTTACATCTTTGGGTGTATTTATAATGAGTTTAGAATCACTTTTTATAAAATTTACAACAATTTCACCGTTTCTTTTTTCTTTTTATATTGGTATTTTTATGTTTATATCAATGATTTCAACTTTTGTTTTTAAAGAAAAGGCAGTTTTAAAAAAAGCTTTTAATAGCTCAATGCCAATTTTAATAGTATGTGCGATATTGATGGGAACTTCAAATATATTTTTTATAACAGCAATAAAAACCACAACGGTAGCAAATGTTGTGATAATTTTTGGTACAGCGGCACTTTTTTCAGCTTTATTTGCTTATATGTTTTTCAAAGAAAAAATCACAATCAATATAATAATTGCTTCATTTTTTATGTTTGTTGGTTTGTTTATAATTTTTAATGATGAGTTGGAAATAGGAAGTTTAACTGGAAATATTTATGCTTTGTTATGTACAGCTTTATTTGCCATGTCATTTGTATTATTATCAAGATACAAACAAATGGATAGGGTTCTTTTAACTGCTATGAGTGGATTATCTTTGAGTATAATCGCATTTTTCTTTTGTGAAGATTTGGCAATTGATTTAAAAACTTTAGCTGTTGTAATGACAATGGGATTATTAATAAGTCCAATTTCTAGGGTTTTATTAGGAACGGGAGCAAAATATATAAGTGCAAGTGAAGTGAGTCTTTTGATGATTATTGAAACAATAATGGCACCTGTTTGGGTTTGGATATTTTTGGATGAAGTACCTAGTTCTTATACTTTTATTGGTGGAAGTATAATTGTGGCGACTTTAGTTGCAAACTCTTTATATACTTTAAAAAAAGAGAGTTATTAAATATATCTTTCCAAACTTTTGTTTGGAAAGATAAACTTTTAGGTTAAGCTTTTATTTCGCACTTTTTGCATTTTGCATCAAAACTATATTTCCCAGCTCCAATAAACATAATAGAAATAGAAGTTAAAAGATAAATTAATGCCAATTCAATTACTGGACCACCAGTTTTTCCTAAGGCAAAAATTTCGTTAGCATGGGCTAAAAATATTGCAAAAACCATAGTAAGAGCAAAAAATAGCGATGAAATTCTTGTAAAAAGACCAATAATAATTAAAATAGGAAAAATGATTTCTCCAAGATAAACTCCATAAGCTATAAACTCTGGAAGACCAGCATTTGTAACTAAAAATTTTATTCCATCTATTCCATTAAAAAGTTTGAAAAATCCATGAAATAACATAAGTCCAGCAATAGATAATCGTAAAATTAGTTTTCCAATATCTTCATTTAAAATAGATTCTAATTTGTTTTCACAACAAGTCATTAACAGTTCCTTTTATTTTTTCGGAATTATAATTTTTTAATATTAAGTAACTGTTTAGTATGAAGTTTTCGCAAAAAAATCAAAGCCAAAATTGCCCCAAATAAAGCCCAAGCCATATCACTTTGTGTATCCCAAATATATCCTTGAGTTCCTAAAAAGTCATTTGCAGCTTCGTTTATAAATATTGCAACCCACCACTCTATTAACTCATAAAATGCTGAAAATGCTAAACAAAAACAGATTATAAAAAAGTTTCTCCAAGCTTCCATGGTGATAATACTTTTTCTTATAATAATTTCTCTGGCTATCATAGCTGGAACAAAACCTTGAGCTAAATGACCGATTTTATCGTAGTTGTTTCTATCTTGATTTAAAAGTTCTTTAAAAAAATCAAATAGTGGGACTTGAGCATAAGTGTAGTGACCACCAACCATTAAAATAATGCAATGAATTAAAATAAGGGAATAAACCAAAGGAGTGAGTCTAAATTTTTTATATGTTAATGCTAAAACTATTAAAGCAATCATTGCTGGAAATACTTCTAAAAACCAAGTAAAGTAATCTTTTGGGTTAATGGCTGACCATATAAAAACAGTAAAAAATAAAAGTAAAAATATTTTCAAAATTCTAATCCTTTGTAATACAAATTATCCTATAATATTAATTAAAACAATAATAAAGGATTTTATATGGAATATTCATATTATAACCCAACTGCCATTCAGTTTGGAAAAGGTCAAATTAAATCAATCGTAAATTTTATTTCAAAAGACCAAAAAGTATTAGTAGTTTATGGTGGTGGTTCAATAAAGAAAAATGGAGTTTATGAGCAAGTTGTAACTGCACTTGATGGATACACTTGGATTGAATTTGGTGGAGTTGAAGCAAATCCTAGTGTTGAAACTTTGAACAAAGCTGTTGAAATTATTAAAGGTGAAAAAATTGATTTTATTTTAGCTGTTGGAGGTGGTTCTGTTATTGATGGATGTAAATATTTAGCAGCAGCTTCACTTTATGAGGGCGATGGTTGGGATTTTCTAGAAGGTAAAAAAGTAGAAAAAGCACTTTCTTTAGGAGCTATTTTAACACTACCTGCAACTGGAAGTGAATCAAATCCAACTTCAGTTATTTCAAAAAAATCAACAAATGAAAAAAGATATTTTGCTTCACCACTTGTATATCCAAAATTTGCTGTTTTAGATTCAAGTGTTATGAGTTCACTTGATGATAGACAACTGGCAAATGGTTTAGTTGATGCTTTTGTTCATACATGTGAGCAGTATTTAACATATCCAAATACATCTCTTTTACATGATGGTTATTCGCAAACGATATTAAAAGGTTTACATATTTTAGCTCAAGATTGGGCAAATAGAAAAACACAATTATGGCAAGAAAATCTTATGTTATTGGCGAATCAAGCTTTAAATGGATTTATAGGTTCAGGTGTTCCACAAGATTGGGCTACTCATATGATAGGTCATGAAATCACAGCATTTTATGGGCTTGATCATGCACAAAGTTTAGCAGTTGTTCAACCACATCTTTTAAGAGTAATGATTGAAGACAAAAAAGAAAAATTAACTTTGATGGGGAAAGAAGTTTTTGATATGCCACATAATTATGAAATGGTAATTGAAGCTATAGAATATATGTACCAAAGCATCGGAGTTCCTACAAAATTAAGTGCATATAAAACAGATGATAAAGTAGTTGAAAATATCATAAAAGCTTTAGAATCACATGGTATGACGGCACTTGGTGAAAAAGGAAATATAACTTTGGATAAAGTTACAAAGATTTTAGAAATATCTTTAAAATAGATTCTAAAAGAAATACCCCTAAGTAGAAATTTCAGGAGAGTGCATTTTGTTAAAACACTTAGGGGTATTTATAAAAGTTTAAATCTTTTATGAATGAACTTTAACTAAAAAAAATCGTAAAAAAATCGAATTTATAAAAATTTATTCTTCTTCTTTTAAAAAGAGTATGCAAGTGTAAAGTTAACTTGATCGTAATCAGAAGCAGCAGAATTTTCATCTTCATCTACTATTGTGTAACCTAACTTAGCTTTTAAATCTTTCATTATTGGATAACCCAACCACAAGCTTGTTTCATGATTTTTTTGCATTTCATTTCCTGCATCATATCGAGTCGTACCATAAAGAACTGATGTACTTAAATCACCAAATGATTTAGCGATTCCTAGATAAATAGTTTGAGCATCTTTACTATAAAGATAATCACCTTCTTCGAAAGGAACAATAATTTCACCTGAATCATTAGAATCTGAATTAGAATATCCAGGGAAAGCAGCATCTTTATCAACTTTTACATATCCTATATATGGAGAGAATCCTGCAATTGATGAACTCACCATTACATCAATAATACTAGAATCACTCCTTAAAACGGCATCTTCTTGGCTTATTGCATAATGTAGTCTAACTTTTGTATCTTCAAATGTTAAATTTGTTCTAGCTCCATAAATATCTTTCATATCAGGCATTATTAATCCGTATGTAGTTGCTGAGATATTTTCATTGAATTTTTGAGTTAGACCTAATTTATATACACCATCATTACCATTCATTTTTTCCATTGGTCTATAATCTCTTGAATAAATTCTTCCATCTCTTAATGACCAAATAGCTTCAATTGAAGTATCTCCCCAATTTGCATCAATTTTTACAGCATCATGTGTTTTATTCATCCAATCACTAGAAATAGCCTGTCTACCAGTTTTTACTGAAATATTTTCTAAATTATAAGCTAAAAAAAGCTCTTCAATATCAACACTTCTTGTACTTCCATTTTTTTCATAAAATCTTTCAGTGGCATCACCTGTTCCATAATATGTTTGTGAATTTTTATCTTCTTCATAAATTGTTCCATATGCTCTAAACTTTGAAGTTAAACTTAAGTTATTCCATACACTAGTTTCATATTTTAACGCAAATGATCCAATACTATATGCAGTGTCTTGATAATAAATATTATCACCGTTAACTTTTCTATCAAAATTTCTATTTTCATAAGTAGCCGCAACTTCACCACTTACTTTTCCATTTTTTAAAGCTTCGTTTAGACTTTGTGCGTTTGCACTGGCATAAAATGATAAAGTAGCTATTGCTACCAAACTTAAACTAATTTTTTTCATGTTAACTCCTTTTAATATTTGAGGAGCTTATCCCAAAAAAAAAGCAAAAAAATCGAAAGAAAAAAATAGTTATTCGATTTTTTTGCCTATTTTTCCTGTTAAAGTTCTTCCATAATAAATCCAATAAAGGAAATAAATATGAATAATTCAAGAAGAAATTTTCTAAAAAAAGGTGCTTTAGGAACAACAGCTGTCGCACTAAGTGGTGGAATGACTGGAATTGCTGCAAGTGTTTTTGAATCAAAAACAATAAAAATTCCAAGTGCATCTCATTTTGGAGCTTTTTATGCCCATGTAAGAAATAATAAAATTGTAGATATAAGTTCTCAATTAGATTCGGATGAAAATCCTACTGTTATAGTAAAAGGATTGGCAGATAGAAATAGTACAAACTCAAGAGTAAAATATCCAGTGGTAAGAAAATCTTACCTAGAAGGAAAAGGTCGAGGTGATTTAAGAGGTAAAGAAGAGTTTGTACGGGTTTCTTGGGATACTGCACTTGATTTAGCTGCAAATGCTATTAAAAAAGCTCAAAAAAAAGGTGGTAATGAAGCACTTTATAATGCTTCTTATGGTGGATGGTCACATCCAGGTGCTTTTAAACCAAATGTTCTTGCAGGAAGATTTTTTAATCAAATAGGTGGAGCTATAGGAACAGCTGGTGAGTATAGTAATGGTGCAGCTGGTCCTGTAAACTCTTCTATTGTTGGAGATATGGAAGTATATTCTATTCAAACAGCACATGAACAAATTATTGCTAACACTAAAGTTATGATTTTATGGGGAGCTGATCCTTATAAAACAAATAGAGTAGGTTATTCTGTTCCAAATCATAGATGTTATGATGCCTATGAAGAGTATAAAAAAGCTGGAATAAAAGTGATTTTAATTGACCCAATTTATAATATGTCAGGTCAAGAGTTCAAAGCAGATTGGATTAAAATCAGACCCGGTTCAGATGTTGCCATGATGATGGCTATGATGAATTATTTATATAAAACTGATAAATATGATAAAGAGTTTATTGAAAAATATACACATGGTTTTGAACAATTTTTACCATATCTTTTAGGTAAAACAGATGGAATTGATAAAACTACTACATGGGCTGAAAAATTAACAGAAGTACCTGCTAAAACTATTGAACAATTAGCAGATATTATGGTTTCAAATAGAACAATGATAGCTGGAAACTGGGCAATGCAAAGAGCTGAACACGGTGAGCAAGTGGATTGGACAATAATTACACTAGCTTCAATGATTGGACAAGTTGGACTTGCAGGTGGTGGATTTGGTTTTTCAATGCATTATGAAGGTGGTGGAGATTCTGCTGCTGGGAAAAGAACTGTTGGTGGAATTAGTCAAGGAAAAGGTGGAGAAGTAAACCTTACTATTCCTGCTTCACGAATGAGTGATTTAATTAATAAACCAGGACAAACAGTTACGTATAAAGGTAAAACAATTACCTATCCTAAAGTTGAGTTTATGTTAAGTGCAGGTGGTTCACCAATTGGTCACCAACCGGATGTAAATGAATTAATTGAAGCTATGAGAAAACTTGATACGATAGTTGTCCTTGAGCCTTGGTGGACACCAACAGCTAAAATGGCTGATATCGTATTTCCAGCAACAACGACTATGGAAAGGGATGATATAGCTTCTGGAATGTCTTATTCAAATGATAGAATTTATGCAATGAAACAAATAGTAAAACCAAGATATGAATCAAAAGATGATTATGAAATTTTTACACTTCTAGCACAAAGATTTGGTACAGAAAAAAAATACACAAGAGATAGAACTACAAAAGATTGGTTAGAAAAATTGTATGCAAAATCATATGCAAGAAGAGAAATGAATATAACTTTTGAAGAATTTTGGGAAAAAGGAAGCATTCATTATGAAATTCCAGCAGAAGCTAGAAAATATGTAAGACATGAAGCATTCAGAAAAGACCCAGTTGCAAATGCACTTAAAACAGAAACTGGAAAAATTCAAATTTTCTCTGATAAGTTTGCAAGTTATAACTATAAAGATTTCAAAGGTCATCCAATGTGGTTTGAACCAATAGAGTGGTTAGGAAATAAAGAGCTAGTGAAAAAATATTCATTACACTTAGTTTCTCCTCACCCAACATATAGAATTCATTCACAAATGGATAATACATGGGTTCAAAATGTACATAAAGTACAAGGAAGAGAACCTATTAGAATTTCACCAAATGATGCTAAAAAGTTTAATGTAAAAGATGGAGAAATTGTAGAAGTATATAATGATAGAGGAAGTTTATTAGCAGGAGTTGTAATTACAAATACCATTAGAGATGGAGTTGTAGCAATTGAAGAGGGTGCTTGGTATTCACCTGAAAATATATCAAAAGATAAATCAAGATGTAATTCTGGACAAGTTAATGTATTAACTTCATCAAGACCAACATCACAAATGACAAATGCAACATCAGTTAACTCAACATTAGTTTCAATTAAAAAAGTAGATGTAGTAAGTCCAAATTTAGCATATAACCCACCTAGAATCCAAGGAGCATAAAATGAAAACGATTTTACAAAAATTATTAATAACTATACTTGCAGTAGGAACTTTTTCCCTAGCAAGTGCAGAAGAAATGTTTATATTCCAAACTACTGAGGTTAAAATCGATAATAAAAAAGGGACTCTTTATATAGGAACACCTGTAAATGTAATAAAAAATGTTGATGATAAAAATGTTTTAGTAGAGTTTTCAGGAGTTGTATTTGAAGATAAACTTTTTACAAATAAAGATAAATCACTTTTAATGGCATCAATAGATAAAAACTCTTTTGGAATAAAAGGTGAAGTAAAAAAAGTTCAAGCAGTTATAGAAAAAGGGAATTTATCAATAGTTCCAAGTGAAATTTGGGAAGAACATGAAGAATTTTTCTATGAAACATGTACTCAATGTCATGCGGCTCATAAATCAACTGAACATTCAATGCTTGAATGGGATGCAATTTTACAAACGATGAGTGGATTTGCTCAACTTTATCCTGATGAAGCTGAGTATTTAAGTAGATATTTAAAAGCAAATTCAAATAATGGATTTTATCCTGAAAAAAAATAAAGTTTGTGTATAATTAAATAAAAGGAGAAGAGTTATGACAAAAAATGTAATTGAAAAGCTACAAAAGTTAACTCTTCTTTATGCTGAAGATGAAGAGGGCATAAGAAAGAATATCTCTGATAGTTTAAGTTATTATGTAAAAGAAGTTCTTGAAGCTTGTGATGGAGTGGAAGCTTATGAGCTTTATTTACAAAAAAAGCCTGATATTATTTTAAGTGATATTCATATGCCTAATCTAAATGGAATAGATTTTGTAAAAAAAGTACGACAAGAAGACAAAAATATTCCTATTGTAATGATAACAGCACATACAGATAAAGAGTATTTATTAGAAGCGGTTGAGCTTAAAATGGAAAAATATATTGTAAAACCCATTGAGCTTGAAACCTTATTAGATGTTTTAGAAAAATGTGCTTCTCTTCTTGAAATAAATCAAAGAGTTCTTTTAAAAATAGATGAAAATTATACTTATGATTATGATAAAAAAGAATTAACATATAAAAATGAAATAGTATTATTAAATAAAAAAGAGATAAGCTTTTTTGAATTATTAATTAAAAATCAAAATAGAATAGTAACTTATGAAGAGCTGCAAGAAAAAGTTTGGATTGATGATGTTATGACTGATAGTGCATTGCGTTCTTTGGTTCGAAACTTGCGAAAAAAACTTCCCACAGATATTATATTTAATCTTTCAGGAATTGGATATCGATTTACATGAGAGCTTTTTTTTTACTAATATTATTTGTAAATTTAGTATTTGCATCAGATTATATTATTTCAAAATTTGAATTTAGAGAGGATGAAAGTCACAAAAACATAGCTCAACCTTTACATCCAAAATCCCATATAAATATTTTTTTACCTTCAATTCCATACTCTTATGTTGCAAAAGCTACAAATGCTTCTTTAATACGATCTTATGATAATGCCCAAACATGGGTTTATGATTTGGCAAAATCCCATGAAAAAGTAGATGATTTTACACATATTTTTGAGCTAAGAGAAAATTTGAAGTTCCAAGATGGTAGTGATTTTACTATGGAAGATGTATTATATAATCTAAATTATTTTAAAAAAAATCCAATTTTATATACAAATATTGACAAAATAGATTTTGAAGTAATAAAAATAGATAAGTACAGATTTAAAATTGTTTTAAAAGAAAAATATGAAATGTTTCTAACAGATTTAGCAAGAGTTTATTTTTATACAAAAGAGTATTTAGATAAATATAAACCTGTGGGAAAAGAAACGGGAACTGGGAATATGGCAGCGGGTGCTTTTGGATTAGGACCGTATATTTTAAAAGAAGGTTTTGCTTTGGGGCAAGAGCAAACTGAGAAATTAGAATTAGTTGCAAATCCATATTATTGGAATAAAGAGTATCCAAAAATCCAATCAATCACCGTATATACGCAACTTGATATAGATAAGGCAATAAAAGATATAAGCTTACAAGAAGGTAAATTAGATTTAATGCCACTTCCTTTTAATAAAAAACTAGACATCATACTTTCAGATTATGCAAAATTAATAGTTTCAAAATCGACTGATAATTTTGTAATATTTTTTAATCTTATAAATGGAAATAAAAATCTTCAAAATAAAAATGTGAGACAAGCATTAAATCAAGCATTAAATCAAGAAAATTTATTAAATTTTGTTTATAAAAAAGAGGGAAAGATTTCACCATTTGCAGCTTCAATAAATTATGAAATAGTTAAAACAATTACAGATAAATATGAATTTAAAGAAGAAAAGATGACAGAAGAACAGATCTTTGGGCTTTTAAATGGATTAAAATTAAATATTTTCACTCAAGATAGATTTATGTTTTTATTAAAAGGAATAGAATTTCAACTAAAAAAATATGGAGTAGTTTTTAACTATACGATTACAAATAGTGAAAAAGATATTTATAAACAGCTTTTATCTACAAATACAAATAAAAATACGCAAAAGTGGGATTTATTAGTTTGGGGAGATGACGACTGGTATTATCAAAATCCGTGGACTGTTTTTTTTATTTATGAAGAAGGTGGTGCTTGGTCAACTATTGGAAAAGATGATTTAATGCAAAAATATATAAAAGAGTATTTTGTTTCAAAAGTTGGTAGCCAAGAATATGAAGAAGTTACAAAAAATATACTTTTTAGAGCAAAAGATATGGCATATACTTTAAGAGTTCCTTCTCTAAATAAGGTAATTGCTGTCAATAAAGAGCTAATATATATACCATATGAAGGTGGAGTTATTCCTCTTTGGGAAATACAAATAACAAATAATCACTGGTCTATTAGAGATAAGTCACAATATGATGAGTATTTAAAAAAATCAATGAAAGCTTTGAGAATAGTAAAGTAAAATGAATTTAATAAATAATATAAATATAAAATATAAGCTAGGGATTTTATTTCTTATTTTGTGTCTATCAATTAGTATTTTGGCATATAAATCAGTAAATATAAGTGAACAAAATAAAAATACATTAAAAGAAGTGCATAGTAAATCACAAGCTGTTATCGAACTTCAAAATAGTGTAATTACAGCTTTATATAGGCTTCGAGAAGTAATCCAATCCCTTGTAATGGCTCCAAATAGCGAAATAAGAACAAGTATTGAAGAAGATTCAAAGATCTTGATAAAACATTTAGATATAGAATTTGAACTATTTAGCAAAGATAAAAAAAATATCCTTGAAATGTGGAATTCATATAAAGAATTAATAAAAGAGATAAAAAAAGATTTAAATGAAGGATTTGAGGAAGCTGCTTATATAAATGAAAGCACTTCAAGTAGAAAGCAGTTTCATAAATTATTAACGGCACTTTTAAATATACAAATTGACTCCTTAAATAATTCTACCTTTGTATATGAAAAAGCAGTTATCCAAACAAAAAATGTAAAAATCGAAATATTAACATCTATATTATTTATATTAACAATATCAACTATTGTTGGATGGTTGATTTCAAATAGTATTATCAAGTCAATTTATACTGTACAAAATGGTTTAAATGGCTTCTTTGATTATTTAAATCATAAAAGAAAAGATATAAATAAAATAAATTTAGAATCTAAAGATGAATTTTATCAAATGGCAACAATTATAAATCAAAATGTTTCAATTACACAAAATAATATTGAACAAAATGAAGCATTGATAAAAAATGCAACAAAAGTTTTAGAAAATATTGAACAAGGAAATCTAGGAGCAAGGCTTACAAAAGAAACAAATAATGAAGCTTTAAATGAATTAAAAATTATGATAAATAATACAATTGATAATCTTGAATTTAAAATTCAAGAAGAAATAAATAAAAGATTAGTTCAAGAACAAATCTTAATTCAACAATCAAAACTAGCTTCAATGGGAGAAATGATAGGAAATATAGCCCATCAATGGCGACAGCCATTGGCTCAAATATCAGCAATTCATATGAATATGAAAGTTACTTATGATTTTGACAAATTTACAAAAGAGTATATGGAAATGAAAATGAAAGAAGCAAATAAACTAACCTCTTATATGTCTCAAACTATTTCAGATTTTCAGAACTTTTTTAAACCTCAAGGAGAGAAAGAGATTTTTAGTATAGAAAAAGCTTGTAGAGATGCATATTTTATCCTTGAATCTTCTTTAAAATATCACGGTATTGAAGTGATTTTTCACATCACAGAGGATGCAACGATTAATGGATATAAAAATGAATATTCACAAGTTATACTGAATATTTTGAGTAATGCAAAAGATGTTTTACTTGAGAGAAAAGTTCAAAATCCCAAAATAGATATTGAAATCAAAAATGGAAATAATTATGCACTCGTAAAAATTAAAGATAATGCAGGTGGAGTTGATGTTGCCATATTAGATAAAATTTTTGAGCCATATTTTACAACAAGACACCAAACTCAAGGCACAGGAATAGGGCTTTATATGTCAAAAAATATAATAGAACGAAATATGAATGGATATATAAATGTTACAAATACAGAAGATGGAGCTTTATTTACTGTGAAAATTGATAAAGGAATTAAAGATTAAATAAGATTTTTATTTTACTGGTAAAATAATTTTAAATAAAGCCCCTTGATATATAGTGTTATTAAATTCAAAAGAGACATTTCTAACAATTATTTCACCATCTAAATGTTTTTCAGATATCAATTTACTCATATAAAGTCCAATTCCTGTTCCATTAAATTGATGTTTTGTAGTAAAATACGGTTCAAATATTTTATCAATAATATCTTCATTAATCCCACCAGCATTATCTTTTATTGTTATAATAATATTGTTTTTGTGTTGTTTTACTTTTATGATTATAAGTTTAGATTGTTTATTTTCTAAGGCATCTTTTGCATTAATTAAAATATTCATTAAAACCTGAATTAATTCATTTTCAAATGATGAAAAATTAATATCTTGTATATTTCTTACCAGAGTAATTTCTTCTTTGGCAAAAGTAGAACTAACTAAATCTATGGTTTTATTTATAGTATTTCTAATATTTATATTTGAGGAAATTTTATCTTTACTAAAAAAGTTTCTAAAATCTTCAATAGTATTAGATAAGTATTGTGTTGCATTTTTTATATGTCTAAGTGCATCATCAAGCTCTTCATCATTTAAAATATTTAGCTCTTTTTTAAGTTCAATTCCAGATGCTGCTACACTTATCGTAGATAAAGGTTGTCTCCATTGATGTGCGATATTTTCAAGCATTTCTCCCATCGAAGCCATTCTTGATTGTTGAATTGAGATTCTATGTTTTTCTTCATTTTTTTTCATCTCAATTTCAACTTTTTTATAAAGTTCTTTATTCATTTGTTTTAATAAATATTGTCTATACACTAAAACAAGAATTATGATTAAGACTATGATTAGTGCAAATATTTTATTAAAAAAAACATAACTTATCTCTTTTTGATAATTTACATATACCCATTTATTATAAATTTCTTCTTTTTGTTTTAAATCAATAGAATCTAAAGCTTTTTGAAGAATAGAATTTAATAAAGGCTCATCCTTTCTTGAAGCAATCCCAGCTTCTAAATTATCATCAAGCTTTGCAATAATTTTTATTTGTCCAATATAATCTTTTTGTATTGTAATTCCAATAGATGTTAAGTTACCAATAAAACCAGAAATATTTCCTTTTTGTATTTGTTCTAATCCATCTTTCAAATTTTTTACTGGAACAAAATTTAATTGAGGATATTTAGCTTTTAAAATTTCTTCAAATGCATAATCCTTTGAAATACCAATTTTTTTATCTTTAAATTGATTTATATCTTCAATAAACGAATCTTCAATTCCTCCAGCCATTACTAAAGGAAGTTTTATATATGGTGTAGTGAAATTTAGATATTTTTGTCTATTTTGTGTTTTTACAATAAGTGGAATAATATCACAAGCCTTTTCTTTTGCATAGTTTAAAGATTCACTCCAAGTTTTTGTTGGAGCTAAAGTTATGGGAATATTTAATTTATTTTTGATTATGTCAATATAATCTGCTGAAATACCAATATGTTTATTGTTTTGGATTTTTTCAAATGGCATCCAATCAGGGTCAATACATATTTTGAGTTCTTTTTTATTTATTAAATAAGATTGTTCTTCATTTGTAAGTAAAAAAGAGTCGTTTAAATGTTTTGTATAGATTAAATCATCAATATCAACAGAATTTTTCATTAATCCTAATACTTTATATGTGTTAATAATTAAATTTATCTTTTCTTTTGTAATAGTTCCAATTTTCTTATTTTCATCATAAACTAGTTTTTTCATCTCATTTGCTTCAAATATTAAGCTATCTAAACTTTTATTTTGAGGATTGTATTTTTCATAAATTAATTGTGACACTTCTTCAATATTTTCAAAAGCATAATACCAACCTTTTAATGTTGCATCATAAAAATCTTTTACAAGTTTAGGATTATTAGTCGCAAACTCTTTTGAAGTGAATAACAGCTCTTCATAAAAATCAAAACCATAATCTTTAGGATGAAATATTTTACTTTCATATCCTTTTTCTTTTAAAATAAAAGGCTCATTTGTAGTGTATGCAATCATCAAATCTGTCTTATGATTTATTAAATCATCAACATCAAAAGAGTGTTTTATCCTTTTTATCTCTTTTAGTGAGATGTTTTCACTAATTAACATCGATTGTAAAGAAGCAAATTCATACTGTTCTTGAGTAATCATTATTTCTTTATTTTTGATATCTTGTAAATTATTGATCTGTGAATTTTTTAAAGCAAGAAGAATTAGAGGTGAGGATTGAAAAATTGAACCCAATATTACAAGATCTTTTTATTACAAGATCTTTTTCGCTTGATTTTTGAATGATTAATGAAGTGGAATTTAGTCCAAAATCAGCTCTTTTTTCTAAAACTTCATTTAAGACATTAGTTGAATTATCATATTTTTTTATTTCTACATCAAGACCCGCTTTTTCATAAAAACCTTTTTCTTTTGCAACATAAAATCCTGCAAATTCAAATTGGTCGAGCCACATTAGTTGAACAGAAGTTTTTTGTAAATTTTGTGAATATAAAGATGATAATAAAAACATGGGTAAAAGCATGATTGATAATAGTTTTTTAATTATAAGACCTTTTTAATAATTTTTCATACTTAATTAACGCAATATTATAACAAACTAAGATAAAATGTATATCATTAAATTTAGGAAAATATTATGTCTAAAGAAAAAACAATTAAAAATAAAATATTAGAATATGTGTATACTATTTCTAAGCAACCAATTTTGCTAAAAGATTTATTAGTTGCAAATAGACAACATTTAGATGGAATGCATGTAGACCCTGCAAAACTTGGATTTAGAATAAAATTAGTTCGAGCATATATTGTTTATATTGGATTAGTTTTAGCAGTTTTAGTTCCAATTTCCCTTCTAACACATAAACCTCTTATAAAAATAGACCCACATGTTTCAATTGTAGGTGCGATGATAATAACAGCTGCTATTTTTATGGGGTTTAATTTTTTTAGAGATAGAATGAGAGATTCTATGACTAAGGAGTTGATAAAAAGGTCGTGGAAACTTCATTTCCCATTTTTTACATATGATGAATATTCACATAAAATAGATGAAATTTTTGAAAAATCTATAAAAGATGAAATTACAAAAAGAGATTTAGAAAAGTATATTTTAGAAAATCTTTCAAAATAAATAAGTAGTTTTAAAACTACTTATCATGTAAAGCAAGTGCTTCTTTATTTCTTTGTTTTTTTAGTTCCATATCTACAAATTTGCCTAAAATATCTTTTTTTTCTTTAAGAGCTAAAGTGATTTTTCTTTTAGTTGGTCGATGTTCATAGATAAAAAATCCAGCTTCATACATAGATAATCGAATAGGCGTAGCAATTGCGTATGAACTCATAAGACAATCGCTTTTACAAAGTTTATAGATATCATCAAAATATTCTTTTGTCCAAAGCTCAAAGTTTACATCACTTGAAAAAGCATCTTGATAAACTATGTTAAAACTATTTGGCTTTAGGCTTTTTATATAATCTCTGGCATTTCCAATAAAAACTTCTATTTTGATATTTTCATCTTCATATTTAGTCGTTTTTGCAACGGATTTTATAATATGTTTAATATTTTCAAACTCTTTTGGGAAGTCAAAAGTTTCTAAAGATTTTACTAAATTCCCATCAAGTTCAGGTGAAAAGATATTTACTTTAACATCAAGATTATTTTGTAAAATATAATAAATAGTTGAAAAGGTGTTATATCCAATTCCAAAACAAATATCCAAAATATTTAGTTCTTTTTTGTTTGAGTGATATGTAAAAGCTGGGATTATATGTTTTGATAAAGCTTCGTTTATAGCACCATCATCAGGATTGTGATAGTGTTGATTATATAGTTTTGAAAATAGGGTGTTTGAGCCATCTTTTGTCTCAACTATTGAGTTAATATTATCTTGCAATTTGATTTTTCATTTTTTTTAAAGCCCATTATCCCAATGGTGCATTTTTTTTGCTGTGAAAATATAAACATCATCAAAAAGTTCAATACAGTTTGGTGCTTGAAAGCCTATATTTTCTAATAAATCTAATAATTCATATTTATTGTCATTTGATATTTTTTCAAGGATTATAATATTTCCTGAGTTTTCAAGGGATTTATACATTAGTTTTAAAATCATTTCTTGATTAGGGCAGAATGATAGAATATTTCCTAAAACTACATATTCATATTCCCTAGCACTTGCTCGAAGTTTTGCAGAGTTTTCATCAATAAAAGGAATATATTTTATATTCCCTTCATTTTGAACTTTTATTTCCTCAAGTGCGCAATCCACAAGACCCAAAGAGTTATCAATATGTAAAATAGCGATATTTGTGTATTCGGCAAATAACTCTTTGAAAAGTTTTAACTTCTGTTGCACTTTTTAGTTTCCCAAAGAGCTTAGTTTTTCATCTGAAAGATATAATTCTTCATTTGACATAACACCAATATCTGATTTTAATATATCTCTTGCGATTTCTTTTGCTTCTGGAAGTGAATGCATTGCACATGTACCACATTGGTAAATATTTAGTTCTGGAATATCTTCTTGTTTTTCAACAGCTAAAACATCTTCCATAGAAGCTCTCCAAGCAGCTCCAACAGTTTTTTCATCTGGATTACCAAGTAAACTCATATAAAAACCAGTTCGACAACCCATTGGTGAAACATCTATAATTTCAACTTTGTCAGAGTTCAAATGATTTCTAATAAATCCCGCAAATAAATGCTCCAGAGTATGAATACCTTTTTCACTTAACATTGATTCATTTGGTACACAAAATCTTAAATCAAAAACAGTGATGATATCCCCTGATGGTGATTTCATAGTTTTTGCAACTCTTACAGCGGGTGCTGGCATAATAGTGTGGTCAACTTTAAAGCTATCTAATAATGGCATATAATTTCCTTTTTATTTTATAAAATTTGTTCAATTTTTTGTTTTTTAATAAGTGCTGATTGTATCAAAAGTTATATGAATAGGTGGTGAAATTTTTTTAAGAAAGTTGTTGAGGAATATTTTTAAGTTCTAGTTTGTATCCTATTCCTGAGTAGTTTTTTATGATATTTTTAAAAGTTTTTTTTCTTAAATCTCTGATTAGTGATTTTAGTGCGGCAGTTGTACACTCGTTATTCCAAATATGATATTCGATTTCTTCATAGGTGATTATTCTTCCTTGGTTTTGAATGAATAAGTTAATTAATAAACTCTCTTTTTTATTTAAAACATATGATTCATCATTTTTTATAATACTTTGAGTTTGAAAGTTAAAAAAGATTCCATTTGCAAGTTTGAAATTGCTATATATTCTTCTTTCAATAATTTCCATACATTTATTTAAAGCTTCTATTAGTTTATCCTCACTAAAAGGTTTTATGATATATTTTGTGATATAAAGTTCTAATAACTCACTTAGATATTGATTGTTTTTGTTATTGGATAAAACAATAAAGGCAGTTTTTATATCATCACTTCTTAGCTTGATTAAAAAATCAATAATATCTCTATTTTCAAAATCACTATCAATGATGATTAAACAAGGTGATTGTTTGATGTATTGTTGTTTTGCTTCCAGTATTGTTGAAGTACAAGTTATTTTATTTACAGTACTGCAAAGAAGAGAGTATAAAGTCTCTTCTTTATCTTGATTATCCATGATATAAAGTACAGATAAATCACTTAATTCCATTTTACGCCTTATAATAACTCTAAAATCTCATTTGTTGTTTCAACTTTTGCATAAGCAAATTGAAGTGCTGCCATAAATACTGCGTGTGCTATTGCTGCTTCAACTTTAATACCATTAAATTCCACATCACTTGTAGTACAAGCATCGTGAGCTACAAAACACTTATATCCAAAATCACTAGCTGCTCTTGTAACTGCATCAATACACATATATGACATAGCTCCTACGATAATAACATTTGTAATATTAGAATCATCCAAGATTTCTTTTAACTTTGTATCTTTAAATGCATTTACATTGTGTTTTAAGATTTGAGATTCATTTTCTTTTGGTGTTAAAGTATCGTGAATTTTTGCACCTTGTGTATTTGGGGCGAAAAATGGTGGGTTTTCAATAGCAAATTCATGTCTTACATGAACTATTTTCATATTTTTTTCTCTAAATTTAGTTAATATCTTTAAAGCATTTGTTGCTGCCTTTTCAGTTTCATTTAGTTGCCATTTTGCACCTTCAAAGCTTCCAAAGTAGTCATTTTGTAAATCTATTAATATCAATGCCGTATTTTCCATAATCAATCCTTTTTTTGTTTATACAAAAGTATATAAACTAATAGAAGGAAAAAAGAGGGATTGAAAATAAATTTAGTTTATGGTTTATATATTTAGACTTAAATAGTGGATTTGTAATTATGTATTAATTCTTTCAATTGTTTTGTTGCAACAATTTTTTGATAAAAAGTAAAACCAATAACCAAAATGATTCCCAATCCATAGGTTAGAAGGATTGATAAGATTATAAAAATAGTTAATAACAAAGTATCGTGAAGTTGACCATTTACTGTGATCTCTGAAATATTGTCTTTTTTATTTGTTTGGATATTTATGTCTAGGTTGTATCTTAGTAAAGTATTTATACGACATTTTTCTATAGTTAATGTACTCTCTTCTATTCTATTTTGATAAGTTTTATTTTTTTGAAGTTGTTTTTTCAAAAATTCAAACAGATGAATATTCCCGTAACCTAATTTAATTTTATTACTAAATTGAATATCAAACATTCCCATAACTAAAACCTACTTTTTATTTAGATTATATCTAAAAGTTGAAAATTGATAAGCTAAAATTTGTTTAATTAGTACACAAATGTATATAAATTCATAGATTATCACAAAAGAGTCTTTAAATAAGTATTTAACTATGATTAGTAATAAAATAATACAAAAAGAGTTTTTATGGAATTAGTTTATTTGTGGGTTGAAGATTATAAAAATATACAGAAGCAGGGATTTGATTTTTCGCCTAGGTTTAGGTGTGAGTTTAAAGATGAATATGAAAAGTATACTGATACAGATGGAAAAGAAAAAGAGAGATTAAAAGACAATTGTGAATTAATTATTGATGAAAAAAAAGATTATGTTAGTATTTTTCCTGAGAATATAAATATTACTGCAATTGTTGGAGAAAATGGGACGGGGAAGAGTAGTCTTATAAAGCTTATATTGATGTTGATATTTTATAAAAAGTATAATTCTATATCTTACTATGAAAATGAAATAAATATACTCAAACAAGAATTAGAGAATAAAGCTTTATTTCTAATTATTAATACAATAAATGGATATAAAAAGGTATGTTTAAATACTGATATTAATAATGATAGAATAACTGAAATAGATAATGCTAATATTGATTTTTATTCTATTTATTTTAGTTATATGCTTGATACTTTACAAAATAAAAAAGATTATTGGATGTGGAATTTATATCATAAATCTGATAATTATGAAACTCCAATATTATTTACTCCAAATAAGTTTCATAAAGACTTTTTACAAAACAGCATAAATTTGGATGATATTGAGTATGTAAATATCAATCATAGTATCAAGTTTTATAAAAAAAATATTGAAACAAAAATTAACGATTTTTTTAATCCAAATAGAATTAAGTTATATTCTGATAATCCTTGGCTTATCCAAGAAGTTAAGTTTGATTTTTTTGGAAAAGTTGCTGAAAAATTCTCAAAATTAAATAATAAAATAGAAAAAAATGAAAGTGCTAAATATTATGAAAACTTAGAAAAAAAATTAAAAGCACTTAAAGATTTAGAAAATCAAAGACAATACAAAGAACTAAATTTATTATATATAGCTTTTAAAATACTATCATCTGCAAAAAGTAGTTTTCAGATTGAAATATATGATAGTGTTGACAAGTGGTTTAGTGAAAAACTTTATGAAGATGATTTTTTTAAAGAAGGCATTACTTTAATTGAAAGCAATATAAATAAAATATTTATTGATGATACTGTCAAATATAATAATGAAAAAATTAATGACTGTATTGAGTTTCATAAAAATGATTCAGATAGTAAAGAAGAAATTTTAAATAAGTTATTAAATAGAGAAATACTTGAGCTTTCAGCTTTTGAAGATATATCTATTATCTTGATTCCTTGGTTAAGTTTAGAACTATTAGAGAATAACAAAAGTTTCAATAGTTTAAGTGGTGGTCAAAAACTATTTTTTACATTTATGGTAAATATGATGGATGAAGTATCAAATTTGATACAAGTAGAGGAATATAAAACAATAAATTTATTTTTAGATGAAGTTGAATCAAGTTACCATCCAAATTGGCAAAAAAAGTTTATCAAAAATATATCAAATGCTTTAAGAAACATTGATTTAAAAGGTAAGAAGATTAATATATTTTTTTCTACACATTCGCCATTTATTCTTTCAGATTTACCAAAAGAAAATGTAATTTTCTTAGAAAAAGATGAAAAAACTGGAAACGGTGCAAATACTACTGAAAAAATGAAAGATTTTAATACTTTTGGAGCAAATATTCACACTTTACTTTCTCATGGTTTTTTTATGAAAGATGGACTTATGGGTGAGTTTGCGAAAGATAAAATTCAATCAATTATAAAATACAATGAAGATATAGAAAAAAAAGAAATTATAGAAGCTGATAAAATAGAATATAAAACTAAAAAGCAAAAAGAGTTTTGGCAAATCCAATCAATTATCGGAGATGATTACTTAAAACAAGTAATAAAAAATCATTTAGTTGAAATAGAAAAGATAGTTTTGGGAAATGATGAAGCAAAAGAAGAAGAGATAAAAAGATTAAAAGCTCAAATAGAATTGTTGGAAAAATAAAATGTTAAAAATTGAATATGCACCAAATCTAGGAAATAGTTACTATGGCATAATTGCAAAAAGTAAAGCTGATAAATTTAAAGGTTTAACTTTTGAAGAGTATTATAATAAGCATTATAAAAAAACTTTGATTTATGAATTAAAAGACATTCTTTGTGGAGATTTTAATAAGATAGTAGAAATAAAAGATTTTCATAAAACTAAATATAAAAATGATAATACTATAAAGAAATTTTTTAATTATGATAAGGCAAAATCAACAAAATTTATTCCTTTAATTTCAAAACTACAACCAAAAATATCAAAATTCTTTCAAGAAAATATAGAAGTTCATACTTGTTATTATTGCAATATTGATTTTATAAATACTTTTAAAAAGAACAATGAAACAAAAAATGCTTTTACTTTAGACCATGTTTTAGAAAAAGCAGATTTTCCATTTTTAGCATTGAGTTTATACAATCTTGTTCCTAGTTGTTATGTATGTAATAGTAAAGTAAAAGATTCAAAAATATTATTTGAGTTTTCTCCAACAAATAAAGATTTTGATTTTAATGAAAAAGTAAAATTTAAATCATTTATTTCAAATCCAAATCTTCAAATAGAAAAAGAACAAGATTTTTATTTAAAATTAATTGAGAATTATTCAAATAAATATGATAAATATATAGAGAGTTTAAATTTAAACGATAGATATGATTACCATAAATATAAAGTTTTAGAAATGATACAAAAAAGAAGAGAATATCCAGATAGTAGAATAAAAGAGTTGTCAGATTTGACTAAAAAAACGAAAGAAGAGGTAAAACAAGATTTATTTGGAATTTACATATCTGAAGATATAAACAAACGCCCACTTTCAAAACTAATCAAAGACATAAGCGAAGAGTTGGATTTAATATAAAATCACAACATATCAAGATTTGTTCGAACTAGTTTTTTGAAAGCTTTCATATGAATTTTTAGCATATTTGGGATTATCTCTTCTTTACATGCGTGAACAATACTTGCTAGTTGAGGTTTTGAGTAGATTGTTTTTCTATCTCTTGCTGATTTTATAAGATGATTTACATCATCATCTAAGTTTATATCGGCTCTATCACAAAGGGCATCGTAGATATTGAAAAAAACTTCTCTATCATGAGAGTTCATTTGACAGCAATCATCCAACATTTTAAGTGCTAATTTAGAAGCATACTCTATATCAATATCTTCAAAATCATAAGTTGATGCCCAATCATAGGCTTTTTTAAATAAGTTCATGGTTTCTCCTTACTTTAGTAAATTTGTATATGCAATTTTTATACCTTTTTATAAACACTCTTTTAATACAATTAACGCGAACTATATGCTAAAATCTAAAACAATATCCATGTTTTAGTTTTGATAGAAGGATGAAGTTTTTTATGAGAGATTATGATTTTGAAATAAAAGAATTAGGTGATAATAGTTTTGAACTAATATTACTAAATACTTGGAATAAAGAGACTCTTAATAAAAATATTCAAGCCTTAAATAAATTAAATATTAAAAAAAACTCAAAACTAATAGTAAATTTTCAAAACCTAAAAGAGTGTGATAACTCAGCAATAATCTATCTTATATCTTATTTTAAAACTTTTGAGAAAGAAAACATTACATTAGAAAACCTTTTAGAGCATGAAAGAAAATATAGGTTTTATGAAAAACACTATCAAGATAATAGTTCTGAATTTGAAGAAAAAAGTAATATTTTTGAAACCATAGGAAAACAAAGCCATGAAATTTATTTTTCATTTATTGATTTTACAAAGTTTATAGGAAAGGTTTTTTACTTTTTTGTCTATTCTTTATTTAATCCAAGTAAGATGAGATTAAAAGCAATGTTCAAATATATTGATACATCAGCTGTAAATGCCCTGCTTATTGTAGGAATGACTTCATTTTTAGTGGGAGTTGTTATTGCTTATCAAGGTGCTGTTCAACTTGAAAAGTTTGGGGCAAATATTTTTATAGTTGAGATGATTTCTATTACTATGTTTAGAGAAATCGCTCCATTGGTAACCGCCATTGTAATAGCTGGACGAAGCGCTAGCTCTTATACTGCTGAAATTGGTGCTATGAAAATCACAGATGAAATAGATGCTATGAGAACTATGAATTTTGAACCAACACTTTTTTTGACACTTCCTAGAATTTTTGCCTTGGTTATTTCCTTGCCATTATTAGTTTTCTTTGCTGATATTGTTGGAATTTTTGGTGGTATGGTTATAGCTTATATTGATTTGGATGTGACTTTTTTGGAGTTTATTCATAGAATCGGAACGGAAGTTCCATTAAAACATTTTTTAATAGGAATATTTAAAGCAATATTTTTTGGAATGGCAATAGCAATAATAGGATGTTATAGAGGTTTTCAAGTGCAAAACAATACTACTAGTATAGGAAAGTTTACGACTATTAGTGTGGTAAATGCTATTTTTGTTGTTATTGCTCTAAATGCCATTTTTTCAGTGATTTTCACTCAGATTGGAATATAATGGAAATTATAAAAATAGAGAATCTTTCTACTGCTTTTGGTGAAAATATAGTTCATAATAATATTTCATTTTCAATAAATGAAAAAGAGATATTTGGAGTATTAGGTGGAAGTGGTTCTGGAAAAAGTGTATTAGTAAAACAAATAGTGATGTTAAATGAGATTCAAAAAGGAACTATTAAAATCTTTGATAAAGATATTTCAAATTTAAGTTTAGAAGAAAATCAAAATATAAAACAGCAGTTTTCATATGTTTTCCAGTTTGGGGCATTGTATTCTTTTTTAAATGTGATTGAAAATATTTCTGTGATGTTAAAAGAGTATACGAATTTACCAGCTGATTTAATAGAAAAAATAGCTTATACAAATCTTGAAATAGTAGGTCTTCCAAAAAATTGTGCAAAACTTTATCCTTCACAAATAAGTGGAGGAATGAAAAAAAGAGTAGCCCTTGCAAGAAGTTTAGCCCTTGAACCTAAAATTTTATTTTTGGATGAACCTACAAGTGGACTTGACCCTGCAAGTACTCAAAAGATAAATGAGTTAATACTTTATCTAAGGGATGTTTTGAATATGACAATAGTTATTATAACCCATGATTTAGAGACTATTAAAACAGTATTAGATAGATTTATTATACTAAAAAAAGATATTATTTTTGATGGAAATATCAAAGAAGCTATGAATAGTGATGATGAGTTTATAAAAGATTTTTTAACAAACAAAAAGGCTGAGTAAATGGATACCAAAATAAATTTTTTTAAAATAGGAATTTTTATACTGATTTTTACATTAATGCTTTTAGCAGTTATATTTTGGTTAGGTAAATATGGCTTTGAAAAGAAAAAGTTTGATGAGTATACAATCTATTTTAAAGAGTCAGTTTCAGGCCTTAATGTGGGTTCTGCCATTAAGTATAAAGGTTTTGAAGTTGGAAATGTAAATGAAATAAAAATCAATCCAAATAATTCAGAAGAGATAGAACTAAATATTCTAATACAAAAAGGGACTCCTATAAAAGAAGATAACTATGCGATATTAGGAAATCTTGGAATTACAGGGCTTAAATATATAGAGTTAAAAGGTGGAACAAATGACTCTCCACTTTTAAAAGAAAATGAAGCAGGAATAAAAATCATACAATCAAAAACATCGGATTTAGTTTCTTTATTTGATTCAACCCAAGATATTACTCAAGAGTTTATGCTAGTTTTAAATCAAATCAAAAAAGTATTGGATGATAAAAATATAGATAAGTTTTCAAATATTTTAACAAAAAGTGAAAATAGTGCTTCAAAGATTGAGCAGTTAAGTGATTATCTAATAAAAAATGAAAAGAAAATTGATTTACTATTAAAAGATATCTCAAATTTAGTAAAAACAAGCAATGAATCTTTTATAAGTGTAAATAAAAGTGCTACTAGTTTTAAAGAGTTATCAAATGAATTTTTAAAAGAGCTAAAAGATGGCAACTTTAATCTAAAAGAGTTATCAGCTGAGAGTTTTGATAGATTAAACAAAGTATTAGATAGTTTGGATGAAACACTTGTAGAAACACAGAATTTAATAAATGAAATAGAACAAAGCCCAAGTGATCTAATTTTCAAACAAAAAAGTATCAAATATGGACCAGGAGAAGTAAATGAAAAATAGTATAAAAGTATTTATGAGTATATGTATAATTGGATTTCTCACAGCTTGTAGTTTTAAACAAAATATTTTGGAAATAAATCAATATGCAATTGATTTTAAATTGGATAAAAATATATCTAAAAGTATTTCAAAATCAATATATATTGATGAAGTAAATGTAAATAAAAGTTTTGATAATCATTCGATTTTTTATACAACTAAAGCTTT
>JBGSBO010000017.1:0-32249 GCA_041730535.1 Minisyncoccia bacterium | reverse complement strand
AAAAACATTGCTTTTCAACTCCTACGAATTTATCTTCGCATTTCTACCAATTACATTTTTTATCTACTTTTATTTAAATCACAAAAGATTAACAATAGCCGCAAAAGGTTTTTTAGTATTCTCAAGTTTGTTTTTTTATTCTTGGTGGGATATTGCATATTTACCTTTAATATTGTCTTCAATCTTCTTTAACTACCTAATAGGAACAACTCTAAGTAAAAGTAGTGAGAATAATAAACTAGGATTGAATAAAACTTTTAGTAAAAAATCTATTTTGATTTTTGGTATAGTTTGTAATGTTACATTGTTAGGATATTTCAAATATACAAATTTTTTCCTAGAAAACTTTAATGGAATATTTGAATCAAATATTCCTCTTCAACATATTATCCTTCCTTTGGGAATTAGTTTCTTTACTTTTACTCAAATAGCATTTCTAGTAGATGCATATAGAAATGAAGTAAAAGAGTATGACTTAATAAGATATATGTTGTTCGTAACATATTTTCCCCATCTTTTAGCAGGACCAATTCTTCATCATAAAGAGATGATGCCTCAATTTGCAAACCTAAAAAATAGTGTGATAAATTATAGAAATATTGCTGTTGGATTGTTTATATTCTCAATAGGATTGTTTAAAAAAGTAGTAATTGCTGATACCTTTGCAGTTTGGGCAAATGCAGGATTTGATACCGCAACAACATTAAACCTGTTTGAAGCATGGGCAACGTCTTTGTCTTATACTTTTCAATTGTACTTTGACTTTTCTGGTTATACAGATATGGCAATAGGTATATCTTTGATGTTTAATATAAAACTTCCAATCAACTTTAACTCTCCATATAAAGCATTAAATATCCAAGATTTCTGGAGAAGATGGCACATGACACTTTCAAGATTCTTACGAGATTATATTTATATTCCATTAGGTGGAAATAAAAAAGGAAGTTTTAGAACTTACTCAAATTTATTAGCTACATTTGTAATAGGTGGATTTTGGCATGGAGCAGGATGGACATTTTTATTTTGGGGATTTCTTCATGGAATAGCATTGATAATTCATAGAGTTTGGTCAAATCTTGGATTTAAAATATGGACATGGTTAGCTTGGTTTATTACATTTAACTTTGTGAATATTGCTTGGGTATTTTTTAGGGCTAAAGAATGGGATGATGCTATTAAGGTTATTAAAGGTATGTTTTTGGGAAATGTTTTGATTTCAACAGAATTTGCAAATGCTGTAAATTATTTTAATCCAATGATAAATTACTTTAAAATAATGGGTGTAAAATATACTGGATTTGTAAATATTTATATTTTTGAAATGATAATTGTTGCATTTATTATGGTCTTAGGATTTAAAAATAGTATGGAAATTTTTTTTAAAGATGATTTTAAATTATCAAATAAGGATTTATACAAATATTCAATTTTAATGGCTTTATTATTTTTAATTGCACTTTTTAAAGGTTCAATTCAAGAATATAGTGAATTTATATATTTTAATTTTTAGGAAAAATAATGTTAAAAAATTTTAGAAAATCAATTAAAATATATGTTTTTATAATTACAGTTTTGCCTATTTTATTATTTTCATACATTTATTATTATGATCCAATGCAAATATTTCATAAATCATATATTCAAAAAGATTTATATTTACATGGAAATATGAGGCAACAAGCAGCAGGAATAATAAATAATTTTGAATTTGATTCCATAATTATTGGGACTTCAATGCTTGAAAATACTTCATCTTTTGAAGCTTCAAAAATTCTTGGTGAGAATTTTGTAAATATTTCTTTAAGTGGAAGTGATTTTTATGAAAGAAATTTTATATTGGATTATGTGTTAAGAAAAAAAGAAATAAAAACTATTATTTATTCTTTAGATAATATGTATATAGAACAAAGAAAAGGACATAAATCTTATTCTATTGAAACATTTGATTACTTATACGATAATAATCCATTTAATGATTTAAAAGTTTATTGGAATGAGAAATTTTTTAATTGTATTATTAGATTATCAAATGAAATAGGTTGTATAGGAAATAAAAAAACTTTAGAATATCCAAATGTTTGGTTTACAAATAAAGAACATAGCGATAGATTTGGTGGATTAGATAATTGGTTTAAAGCGAAAAACAATGCACAAATAAAAGATGCTTTTTCATCAATTGTTTCTATTTCTCAAAAGATTAAAAAAGGTGAAAAAATTTCACTTAATGGCATAGAAGAAAAAATTGCTAAATCAAAAGAGTATATAGATGAATACTTGCTAGACAATGTAAAAAAATATAAAGATACAAAATTTGTATTTGTTTTTCCACCATATTCAAGAATGTTATATGCTCAATGGAAACAATACTATCAGCTAAATTATGAAATACATAAAGCGATAATTAGATATTTAGCTCAAAAAAGCAGTGAATATAAAAATCTTAAAATTTATGGTTTTGAAGATAATGATTTTTTAGATGATATTGCAAATTATAAAGATTTATCTCATTATCATCAATCAATTAACTCTATGATGTTAAATAATTTTAAAAATGATATAGGTCTATTAACAAGTGATAATGTTGAAAATTACATAAAAATATCCGAAGAAAAAGCTTTAAATTATAACGTTTTTGAAATAGCTGATAAAATTAGTGAGTATTTGAAAAATAACAAATAATGGATAAAAGATAGAAGAAAATTAATCTTCTATCTCTTCATCTTCATCATTTTCTTGATTTTTTTCTTTAGGTTTTCTAAATTCTGCACGAGCAACTAATTCTAAATAAAAACTATCAAGGTTTTCACTTGCAGCAATATCTATTGATTTCGTAATATCTACAAATCTGATTTCAGTAGCTTCTTCTTGCGTTTTCCCAAATTTACAATCGAAATTCCAGTAATTACAATTTTCTGGTAATCTTTTTGTTCTTTCTCTTTTGATATATTTTCTTACATCATTTTTGATAGATTCAACTTGTCTATCTTTATTTTTATTTGCAACTATTAGTTGGAATGTTTTTTTCATATGAATCCTTTTTGAGATTATATCTAATTTATAGTTTAATTCTTAAGTTTCTATAATTATTTTAGTATATGACTAGGATATAAAATATACAAGTAATTATAAAATAACCAAATAGTTTTTGATATAATTTCCCTAGATTTATTAAAGAAAGATTATAGATGGAAAGTATATTATTTACGTTATTTTTAAGCATATCAATAGCCACGATTTTAAATATTATTTTAAAGAAATTTGGAATTTCACATATTATTGGATATATAATAACTGGTACAATAATAAGTTATGGATTTAATTTTAATGGTGTTGATATTAGTTCTTTAGAGCTTATTGCAGAATTTGGAATTGTATTTTTGATGTTTACAATAGGACTTGAAATGAGTCTTGATAAAATCAAAAAGATGAAAGAAATTTTATTATTAAATGGTTTTTTACAAGTTAGTATTAGTGCAATATTGATTTATTTGATAGCTTTTTTTGTTTTTAATTTAAGTGTAGAAGTTTCACTTATTGTTTCATTGGCTTTTTCTTTATCTTCAACAGCAATTGTTTTAACATATTTGAAACAATCAAAAGATATTCACACTCCTTATGGTGAAAAATCAACGGCTATTTTGATATTTCAAGATTTGGCTGTAATTCCTATTTTATTACTTATTACATTTTTGACAAATGATACTTTGTCCATTGGTGAAGTTCTTGCTAAAACTTTTGTTTCAGCTCTTGCTATTGTGTTTTTTATGTTTACTCTTGGGAAAAAACTAATTTCTTGGCTTTTAAAATTTGCAAGTGAAAGTAGAATTGAAGAGCTATTTTTAGGTTCAGTATTATCAATAGTTATTGGAACATCACTTTTTGCTCATGAAATGGGATTTACTTACTCATTAGGAGCTTTTATCGCTGGTATGATTATTTCTGATACAAATTATAGTGTGAAAGTTGAATCTGATATTTCAAGTTATAAAGATTTACTTTTAGGAGCTTTTTTCTTTTCAGTTGGAACAAAAATAGATGCTTTATACTTTTTACATAATGTTCATATTATTTTGGCTATTTTTATTTTAGTTATGCTTATAAAAGCTCTTGTAATATATGTAATTATTAGAAGAAAATCAGATAAAAGTACAGCTATAAAATCAGCTCTTGCACTTTGTCAAGTGGGAGAATTTTCATTTGCTATTTTTGCATTAGCTGCTAGTAATAATTTACTTACACATGAAACGGCGAGTTTTTTAATATTAGTTTCTGTTTTATCAATGATTTTAACACCGTTTATAATAAACAACATTTATAAAATTGCTTCATATTTTGTCGTTGAATTTTATGAGTCAGATAAAATTACACCAATTAAAGCAAAAAATCATATAGTTATTTGTGGTTTTTCAATTTTAGGAAGAGTAATTGCAAAAGATTTAAATGACAAAAAAATTCCTTTTGTAATTATTTCAGATGATTTAAGACACGTTTTACTTGCAAGAAAACAAGGATATATGGCATACTTTGGACACTTAGATAAACTACCCGTATTAGAATCTTTAAAGGTTGATGAAGCTTCAAGTGTCATTATAACAGTTAGTGATACACATATAAAAAGATTGATTTGTGAGGCTGTATTGAAGTTTCATTCTAAAGCAAATATTTTATTAAAAATAGAATCACTTGATGAAAAAGCACAATTAAAAGATTTAAATATTAAAAAGTTTGTTCATGCACACTTTGAAGTAGGGCGTTTATTGGTGGAAGAGGCTTTATGTAGTTTAAATTTAGAACACAAGTAGATTTTAATCAACTTGCTGTTCTTCAACATTATGTCCATGTTCATGTTCATCTAAATTTTGCATAATGTAATCATAAATTCTTTTATATTCACTATCGGGCATTTTGTCTTCTTCTATAACTGCTAAAACATTTTGTAATTCAACTAAAAACGATTCCATTTCTTCAATAGCTAATATGTCATCAGGAGTTTGTGAGTTTGTTTCTAAAAGTTTAAGTAAATCTTCCAAATAACTTTCAACTTCAGGAATCATAGTATTTTCTACTAAGTCTTTTAAATCCTCTTTTATATTTTGCATATTTTTCCTTTTTTGTTAATACTTAAATGCATTATATTATCTTATTCATTTATTTTACGAATGAAAATATAATAATAATTCGTTACAATTGCATATGAAAAAAATTTTATTAATTTTAGTCCTTTTTATAAATGTGTATTCTATAGAAATAAAACAAATGCCTTTAGAATTTACGCAAAAAAGAGTTGACTTAACAAAAGAATATATTAAAAACTCTTACGGTTTAGATGTGGAAAATATAACTATTATTCCAAAAATAATAGTTATTCATCACACTGCAATGGATGATTTAGCAGAATCATTTAATAGATTTAATTCGGAAACTCTAACTTCAGATAGAAAAGACATAAAAAAAGGTGGAAATTTAAACGTATCTGCTCATTTTTTTGTAGATTTTGATGGAACTATTTACTCTTTAATGCCTGAAACTTATATGGCAAGACATGTAATAGGACTTAATCTTTCGAGTATTGGAATTGAAAATATTGGTGGAAATAAAAAAGAATTAACTAAAGAGCAATTAAAAGCAAATATTGAATTAGTTAAATATTTAAAAGATAAATATAAAACAATTGAGTATTTGATTGGACATTATGAATATACAAGTTTTGAGAAACATCCTTTGTTTTTGGAAAAAGATACAAAATATAGAACAATAAAACATGACCCAAGTATTGATTTTATGGAAAATTTGAGATTGAATTTTCCAGATTTAAAATCTAACTAAAATGGTCTTTTAGATTTATAATTATTTCAAAAGCAATAAGAATAATAATAATCCACTCTAAAAAAGATGAATATTTGTGTTTTTGTTCATCTCCTAAAACATGTAGAAGTTCTTGAATTATTTCAACTTTTTTATTTAATACTTCTACTCTTGATTTTATATCTAAATATTTAATCATTTTCTCATATTGATTTTCATATTGAGGATATTCCCAAAAGAATTCAGGAGTATCGAGTAAATCATAATGCAGATTTATTTTAGTTTTTACTAAAAATAGCTCACCTATTTTTTTAGAAATCTCTTTTTTTGTAAGTTTTATTTTTCCTGATATTGAAAGTTGTAGTGGAATATGTGAATTATTTTCAATAGTTGTTTGTACTTCTTCTTCAAATTGCTGTAATTTTACATTTTGAGCTAATGCTTGTGAAATAGCTATTTTTGATGTGGTTGAAGAATCATTCAGATAAATAGTATCAAGATTTATTTTAAATTCATCCTCAAAAGTATAATTAAATTCTTCAATAATAGGTTTTTTAAAATTGTTTATTTCTAAATCTTTTAGAAAATCAAGGAAAAATTTTATATTTTCAAACTCAATATTCCAACAAATAAATACTCCATATTTAAATAAAATGATTTGTTGTTCTTCTTTTATATTTATAATAATTGCATCTTTGATTGTTTGGCATTTATATCGTTCTTCTATGATTTCAAATATATCTTTTTTAAATTTTTCACAAGTAAGATAAGAGATAAGTTTTTTTGTTTGCATTTTTGTCCAATAAATTTTGTATTAATGAACAAACAGTTTATTTAAAAATAGTTACTTTTGAGTGACAGATTTAGTTTTAAAAAATTAAATCAGAAGTCTTTTAAGACTTCTGATTTTTGATAGATTGTATTTCTAAGATTCTCATAATAATTGCTGAGATATAAGGAATACTTTGAATAAATATAGTTGCTGCAAATACATAGATTTCAGTAATACCAGTTTTATTTGTGAAAATTAAAGCAAAAAATGAAATCAATAATAATATAGCTAAAATAGTTTCGTATTTTATTGGATTATCACTAGCTTTTTTATTTTTTCCACCTTTTTGAGTTCTTTTAAATGGTAAACCATCTTTTACAAAACCATCCCAAACTGCTTTGAAAATAATAAGTTGTAAACTCATTGATGCAATTGAACTTAATACTGTATTTTTTAAACTTGCTTTTACTTTTATTCTATATAAAATAAATGTATGTAGAATATTTACTATGAACGCTGTAATAATTGGAATTGTTAATGGAATCGTTGGAATTGTAACCCCAACAAAAATAATAACAGGAACCCAAATAATATTCATAACAGCCATAATAGGACCCATAGCATCACTTAACCAGAAAAACCAACCAGCAACAAATTTATTTTTTTGTCTAGGTGTTAAAGTTTTAGCCGATGGTTTAAATTCTCTCCAGTGTTTTTTAAGAATTTGAATAGCTCCATAAGCCCATCTATGTCGTTGAGTTTTAAATGCTTCAATAGTATCAGGAAGTAATCCATAACCATATCTTCTGTTTGTATAATGTGCAGAATATCCAGCTTCAAATAATCTAAGACCTAATTCACTATCTTCAACAATAGTATCAGTTCCCCAACCACCAACTTCCATCATAGAACTAAGTCTTACCATTACCATAGTTCCATGAACAACGATAGCATTTTCTTCGTTTCTATCAATCATACCAATATCAAAGAAACCTGCATATTCTGCATTCATAGCAGCTTTTATAATTGATTCATCACCATCTCTGTGATCTTGTGGTGCTTGAACAATTGCAACTTTAGGATCATCAAATAATGGAACTAAATCAACTAACCATCCAGATTCAACAACATAGTCAGCGTCAATTACGGCAATAATTTCAGCATTTTTATTTGTATGTTCTAAGGCTGCATTTAATGCACCAGCTTTAAATCCAGTACATGTAATGTTCATAAATACAAATTTATTACCAAGTTTTTTACATAACTCTTCAATTGGTTTCCAGTAAAACTCTTCAGGAGTATTATTAATAACTACTAAAACTTCATAATTTGGATATCTCAATTTTGCCAATGCTTCTAATGTTTCAGCTAAAACATCAGGTTGTTCTTTATATGCTGGAACATGGATTGAAACAAATGGAATGTTGTCTGATTTTAAATTAAGAGGAACAAGTCTAACAGGACCTATTCCTAAAGAATTTCTAAATAATTCATTTGCTTTAGCAAGGGTAATTACAACCAGAGGAATCATTAAAAAAGTACCCATTCCCCACATAATCCACATACCAAAATTCATGTAGTTAGCAAATGGATAAATAACAGCCATAACAATACCAAATGCCATACCTTGGGCAGCAATTGCATATGCAAGTGCATGACTTACATTTAATTTTTGGTTTCTAAGTCCATTAAGAGTTAATAAAGCTCCAATTATAATTGCAGCAATCATTTGATATAACCAATATTGATTTAATTCAATATCTCCACTTAGATAAAATTTTAATTCTCTATCTGAAGTGAAAATTCCCCAATATTGACCAACATTACCCTCATCATAACCTTTCCATTGTTGATCAAATGCTTCAACAATATTATAAGACCAACCTTTTTGAGAAGCTAAATTTATAAATCCTCTAATTGCAACGGCTTGGTTTTTTAAACTTGGAGCGGCATTGTTATTATTATAACCGTGACTTGGCCATCCTGTTTCTCCAATATTTATCTTTTTATATGGAAACTCTTTTTCAACAAGACTATATTTTTCAATAATAAAGTCATTAAACTGTTCAATTGGAACTTTTTCCCAGTAAGGTAATATGTGGATAGTAATAAAATCAACATGATCTGCAAGACTTGGAACTCTTTCCCAAACGTCCCATGTCTCAGCACAAGTAATTGGTTTGTTAGTTAGTTCTGAAACATAATCAATATATGCAAATAATTCTGTTTCATTTAAATCTGCTCTTAGTAAAGTTTCATTTCCTACAATAACATTTGCAATACTATCTGGATATTGCTCTAATAATTTTAGAGCTCTTTGTATTTCTAAGTGGTTTTCTTTATGATCACCACTTATCCAAATACCTAAGTCAACAGGTATATCTGTTTTAGAAGTTGATTCTAAAATTACTTTTGCATCAGCAGTAGAATAAGTACGAAGTTTATTTGTAAAATGCGATAGCATATTTACATCTTCTTCAATTCGCTCAGGTGAAAGAACTGTTTTGTTATAACCATCAAATGGTGAGTAAGAAAGTGATTCAACTTTTTCGAATGAAGTTTCAATTAGTGACACTCTGTTATCCTGCGTAATCCAGAAGAATACTTGGAATAAACCTGCCATGATAAGACCTAAGATAATATATCTCAACTTTAGTTTCCTTTAAAATAATTAATGCCTAATATTACCATTTTTTGGTTTATAAAATTAACTAAATTGAGATACTTCTTTATTATTTACATAATTATGATTAGATTAGTTCAGTTTTTGTAAAAATAACTCCGTCATTATCTGCATAAACATAATCTCCTGTGTTAATATTAACACCTTCAAAATTTAATTGAATATCTCTTGCTGAATCTGTTTTATCAAAATTTCTAAGAGGACAAGTTCCAATTGCAAATAATCCAACTGCTATGTTTTTTGTTTCATCTGTATCTCTTACATAACCATTTAAAATAATTGCAGCCCAGTTATTTTTAAGTGCAAATGCCATTAATTTGTCTCCAACTACTCCAAAAAACTCTTGAGCATTATCCACAACTATAACTCTTCCTTTTCCATCTTCATCTCTTAGCATTTCTAATAAAAGCCAATTACTTTTATCAAGTTTAACCGTTACTATTTGACCGCTAAATTTTCTTAAACCACCAAAATTTCTAAAATTTGAAGATAAAACTTGTATTTTTTTTATCTTTATTATCATCACATAAATCTGCTGTTTGAATAATTTTATTCATATTGTTCCTTTTTTTCCTAAATAAACATTTGCTATTTTAATAAAATAAAATGTAGAAAAAGTGTATAAAATTAAAAATTTATTAATATTTTTAATTAATTAATAAAAATAAGCAAGAAAATAAAATTGAAGAATTTTATAAAAGTATAATATAATCCAAAAAAAGTAAGTAAAAAAAGAGAATTAATGAAAAAAATCACAAATGAAAATATGTTTGAAATAGTTTTGTATTTAGAAAATGAACTAAAAAGTTTCAATGAAGTTGATATTGAAGTTTTAAATCCTAATATAAAAGATGATATTTACGCAGGAGAAAGATTACAATTAAATAATCAAGAGTTTATATATAGATCTTATAAATCTTGGAGTGATTTAGCTGAAATATTGTTTTGTAAATTGTTGATTATGAAATTGGAAGTGACTTCTGTTCAAATTAGATTTCAAAAATTAAATAAAACAGAATCTTTTCATAATGATATAAATGATGAAAAAAATGAAAAATATGGTGAAGATTCAACTTTTTTTAGAATTAATAAAAATGAAGAGCCATCTTTTTTATATGCTTATATGAATGCCTTAAAAAATGTAAAAATTGAAGAAAAAAGAAATATCTTAAATTTAGGAATAAATAAAGCCGATGAATTCGAAATTATAAAAAAATTAGTTCATGAAGAAAATTTAAATCAAATGAATTTAGTTGGTATTGATTATTCTTCTAGTGCTATTGAATTTGCAAAAAATAGATTTCCAGATGAAAATTTTATTTTTTACAATTATGATATAAATAAATTAGAAGAATTAAATTTAAAAAAGTGTGATTTGCTCATTTCAATAGGAACTTTGCAAAGTTCAGGATTAAATTTCAAACTATTATTTATGGATTTAATTCAAAATTATTTAGAAGATAAAGGTTCTGTAATTTTAGGTTTCCCAAACTGTAGATGGATAAATGGTGAAATGATTTATGGTGCAAAAGCGGCTAATTATTCATATAGTGAACAATCTGTTTTATATAAAGATGTTTATTTTTGTAAAAAATATTTACAACAAAAAAAATATAGAGTTACATTAACTGGTAAAAATTATCTCTTTTTAACAGCAACATCAATTAAATAAACAAAAATGTTTTGATTATGCTACAATTTTTTGTTACAATTATTTATAAAATAAAAGGAGTGTCTTATGCCATCAAAACATATAGAAGTTAAAACGTTTAAATTAGCTCATTCAAGTGATGATACAGTTAGAATTGAACATATTGAAAAACCTTATGGTGAATATAGTAGTCCAGTGGTTAGTATTGCTATTTTTTCTCATGGTAAAACAAAAGTTTCTGAAGTTGAAATTCCTTATGAAAATATTGGGGAATTTTTAAAAGCCCTAAATGAATCTATTGCCTTATGTGACTCGATTCCAAGAAGTAAAATTCATGATGAATTAAACTCAGATATTGGTGGAGGAGCTTAATTTAATGGCCTTATCTTCAAGCAATAGGTCAAATTCTAATTTGACCTATGTTTTTTTTGCTTTTATTATATCTTTAGTATCAACTCTTGGAAGTCTATTTTTTTCAGAAATCATGCATTTTATACCTTGTTCTTTGTGTTGGTATCAAAGAATATTTATGTATTCCTTGGTTCTTATATTTTTGATTAATCTTTTATTCCCTGATGACAAACTATTTAAATATGCAATATTATTAGTAATTTTTGGATGGTTAATATCAATCTATCATAATTTATTGATGTTTGGAATAATCCCTGAAAATCTTTCTCCTTGTGTTCAAGGCGTGCCTTGTTCGACTGATTATATTAATTGGTTAGGTTTTATCACTATCCCTTTGTTATCTTTTTTTGCATATACTGCCATACTAATTTTATTAGTAAAAACAAAAAAGGAATTAAATTAAATGCAAAATAAAAAATTAGTATTAGGAACACTAGTTATTTTAGTGTTATTATTTGTTGGTTTAGGTTATTTTTATAAGAATAATGAAACAAAAAAAGAAGAAGTAGCTATATTAAATAAAGGTAGTTCATTAGTAAGAGATCACTCTATAAAATTTGGTGAAAATAAAAAAAATATTTCAATTGTTGAATTTTTAGACCCAGAATGTGAATCATGCGCTTTATTTCATCCAATTATGAGAAAAGTTTATAAAGAGTATCACCAAGATGTTCAATTAGTTGTAAGATATATGACAAATCATAAAAATTCTAAATTTGCAATAAGAATTCTTGAAGCATCAAGAGTACAAAATAAATATGCAGAGGTTTTGAGTGTAATATTTGAGAAACAGCCTATTTGGGCAGAACATAATAATGAAAAACCAGAATTATTATGGGAGTTTTTAGCTCAAATCCCAGAATTAGATATAAATAAATTAAAAGAAGACTCAAAAAATCAAAAAATTGATGAGATTATGGATATGGATATGGCTGATGCTAGAGAATTAAATGTACGAGGAACACCTACTATTTTTGTTAATGAAAAAAGATTAAGTGTTTTATCACAAAAAGATTTATTTGATTTAGTTGAGGCTGAAATTTATAAATAAAAGGTAAATAGTATGGAATATTTTTTAGCTCTTACTTTAAGTGCTGTTTTTACAGTGGTTTTTATTTATTATAAAAAAAGTAAAATTACTTTTATTAAACCAGCCGCTGTAAAAAAAGATGAGTTAATACAAAGCTATAAAGATGAACTTCTTGAAATATTAGAAGGGTGTAAAGAGAATAAAGAGTTACAATTTCAAGAAAGAATTAAATTTATAAAGAAAGTTAATTATGAACTTTCAATGAATGTTTTTTTCGATGAAGTTGAAGCAAAAGATTTAATAAAAGAATTATCAGGTTTAGGAAAATGATGAAAAAAAGTTTTTTAATTGGTTTAGTGGTTATAGGTTTTTTATTTAGTGCTTGTGATAATAAAACAACAATAGATGAAAGTGTGGTTGTAAAATCAACATCTCAAGATAGCAATAAGAAAGAATTTGTTTCTGAAAATTTCACTTTAATTACAACAGATGAAAAGCTTATTCCTTTAAAAAGTACAGAACAAGGTCTTGACTTTGAAGAGTTCAAAGGCAAAAAAGCAATTTTAGTTGATGTTTTTGCAACATGGTGTCCTCCTTGTATTGAAGAGATACCGATTTTAAAAGAGCTTAGAGAAAAGTATAAAAATGATTTTGAAATAGTGTCTGTTTTATTTGAAAAAGATAAACCAAAACAAGAGATTTTAGATTTTATAACTAAGTATCAAATTGAATATCCAATTACTGTTGGGGAAGAAAATTTCAAATTAGCAAAACAATTAGGTGATGTAAAAAAGATTCCTGAAATGTTTTTATTTACAAAAGATGGAAGATTTGTAAAAAGATTTGTTGGAAAAACTTCAAAAGAAGATTTGGAACAATATATTAATTTAGCAATTAAAAACTAGTTTAAAATAGTTTCTAATTGTTCTAAACTATCAATAAAATAGTTAGCTTTTGAAAAATCATGTGTTTTTGTAAATTCATTTTTTACAATTACACACTGGATATTTGCATTAACAGCAGAAATTAATCCCCTTTGTGAATCTTCAACTACAATTGTTTGCTCATTTGAAGCTTTAAACAACGCCAAACCTTTTAAATAAGGATCAGGATAGGGCTTGGCTCTTTCATAGTCCTCAACGCATAAGATAAACTGCATGTACTCACTTAACCCTCTATTTTTATGGATTAATTCAAAATCTACTCTTCTTGATGTTGTTACTATTGCCATTTTATATTTTTTTGAAAGATTTGCTAAAACTTTTCTTACATTTGGTATTTCAAGATTTTTTGTATGTAAAAACTCTTGATAATAAATATCTCTTTGTATTCTTTTTTTATTTATGATTTCATTTGTGATTCCTGCATTTATTGCTATTTCCCATGCTGTTCCACCTCTTACCATTATCTCTTGGTAAATATCCATGTAAAGAGTTAATCCAAGTTCTTTTAAAGCTTTTTTATTTGCCTCAAAGTACCAAATTTCTGTATCAACTAAGACACCATCATTGTCAAAAAGAATATATTTTTTCATAAATATTTTTCGTCCTATAATTTAATTTTAGTAAAAAAAAAGGGAAGCTAAAAAGCTTCCCATTGACTTGTATATAGTAGGAGAGTTAATGTGAAAGAATCTTAACATCGCAATTAAGGTTTCAACTAACTTATAAAGTAATTATAATACTTGATTATTAACCTTTTTTAAATAGAAGGTTAACAAAGGGTAAATATAATATAAAGTCCTATTTTTGCCACTTGCTTTTTGGTGATTTGTATGTTTCTATTTTATGTATAATTTCATCTATATCATTTGATACAATTAACATATCAACAAAATCCTCTCTTATAAAACCCTCTTTTGCACAATTTTTTAAGAAATCTATTAATTTATTATAATATCCATTTATATTATAAAAAGCACAAGGTTTTTGATGATATCCTAATTGTGCCGCCGATATAACACTGAAAATCTCTTCAAATGTACCATATCCACCTGGAATTGTTATAAAAGCATCTGCTAATTCTTCCATCTTTTCTTTTCGTTGATTCATCGTATCAACTTTATAAATCTTAGTAATATTTTTGTTTTCAATTTCTTTTGAAACTAAATCGTAAGTAATTACACCCGTCACAGTGTTGTTGTGTTTTAAAGATTCATTTGAAATAATTCCCATCAAACCTTGAAGTGAACCACCATATACGATATTAAATTTTTTAAGGGCTAATTTTTTTGCTAAAACTTTTGTTGATTCTTCATAGATTTTATTATTTCCAAAAGAAGAACCACAATAGATTGCTACATTCATTTTTTATTCTCCTTTAATTTTTCATAAGGTTTAAAAATTAGTAATAATTTTGGTAATAATATTAAATCAGCAGCTAATACATTTATCATGATAATTACAGTTAATAATCCAAAATAAATAGTTGGAACTAGATTTGATAACATTAAAATAGAAAAACCAATAACAATTATTAAAGTTGTGTAATACATCGCATGACCAATTCCATTATGCGCTCTTTTCATCGCATTTACATAATTATGGTCAAGTTTAAATTCATCTTCAAATCTGTGAATAAAGTGAATCGTATCATCAACTGCAATTCCAATAGCAATTGCTGCGATTGTAATCGTCATGATGTCCAAAGGAATATTTAGCCAACCCATAATTCCAAAAAGAAGAGAAATAGGTATTATATTAGCTAATAGTGCTATTAAAACTATTTTTACAGACCTAAATAATAAATAAAACATTATAGATAAAATTAAAACTGAAATTCCTAATGTAGAAATTTGAGAGTTAAATAAAGATTGAAGCATATTGTTATATAAAACCATTAAATTTGATAGTTGATATGTTGTTTCTTTATTTTTTATTATTTCTCTTAAATCAGTATTGATTTTTGTTAATAAATCATTTCTTCTTAAATCTGGATTTGAATCAATAATTCTCATAGTAATTCTAGCTTCATTTTTTTCAATATTAATATATGGAGATAAAATCATATCTTTATATTTAGGTGGTAATTGGTTATATAGTAGGGCTAAAGTTATACCATCTAATCTTTCATTTTTATTTAGAATTTCACCAACTTTTAATAATGTTGCTAGTGATTGAACTTTCCCAATTTCTGGAATAGTTTCTAAATAATCATGAATAGCCATAATTGTATCCATTTTGTCTTGACTAAACCAGTATTGTTTATCACTATTTTTTTCATCAAATTCATTTTCAAAATCGTCATATTTATCTTGTTTTTTATTTTTTAGAGGAGTGGTTTTTTCATCGTCTTTGAATTTAATAATAATATCAAGAGGACTTGTTCCCCCAAGGTTTTCATCAATTACTTTCATACCTTTGTAAATTTCTGTTGATGGTTTAAAGTAGTTTATAAAACTATTTTCAACAAAAAGTTTTGAACTTCCAGTTATTGAAAATACAACAGCTAAAATACTCACAACAATTATAGTTTTTCCATGATTTTCAACTATTGATGAACATTTTGTTATAAAAGAAGTTTGTATGTTTTTTCCATCATGTTCATCTTTTTTACCAATTATCATTAAAATAATAGGAAAAGTAACAAATGACAAAATTAAAGAAATTGTAATACCTATACTCATCATTAAACCTAAGTTTATAACAGGTTCAATATTTGATAAAATTAAAGAAGCAAATCCTACAACTGTAGTAATAATTGCAAAAAATGATGGTTCTAATTTTGATAAAACAGTATTAATAACCAATTTATATTGACTAGCATTTTTATATTTTACATTTAATTCTCGGTATCTTTCTATTAAGTGAAGAACTGTTGACATGGTAATTATAAGTTGTAAAGCAATAAAATTTGAAGATATAACAGTAACTTCCCAACCAAATAATCCTAAAATACCACCAGTTGAAATAATAGAAATAAAACAGATTAGAAGGGGAATTATTATCCATCTTATGTGTCTAAATATATACCATAAAATGAAAATAAAAATGAAAACTAAACTAAATCCATAAATAATAAGGTCATTTTTTACAAAACCGATAGCATCACTTGCTATCATATTTACTCCACCTAGGAATATTTTTCCATTAGCTTCATATTTTTTTATAATATTTCTTATGTTTTCTATATTATTTGTATCTTTTTCTCTTATTAAATCTCTATAATTCTTGAATTCAACTATTGCTTTTTTTAGTTCTAATTTTTCTTCTTTAGTGATTATTTTTTCTTTTTCTTTAACTAATAAAGAGTTTCTCTTTTCTAAAAGTTCATAATATTTTTCATCATTTTTTATGTTTAAAATTAAAGCTGTTGTTTTAAAATCATCACTTACTAAAGCATTTTTATATAAAGGTGAAGTTAAAAACTCATTTTTAACAAGTTCTTTATCAAACTCTTTAGTTTCCATAGAATCAACACCTGCAACTAAATCAGAAATAGGTCTTACTGGTGATTGAAGTAGGGGAACTGTTAAAATAGAATCTACATTTTCAATATTTTCAACAGTCAAAAACTCTTTTGAAAGATTTTTGATAGTGTCAAGACTTTCATTTGAAAGTAAATCATTATTTGGAGTAAAAGTTACAATTAAGAAATTTAAGTTGTTGTATCTTTTATTAACTTCTCTAAAAAATTTTAAATCTTTATCATCATCTAATAATAGAGTTTCAGCAGAAGCATCGACTTCTACTTTTGTAGAGTAATAAGCTAAAACAGAAACAAATATTGATAAAACTATTAAAACGGTTAATGGATACTTTAATATAAAAGTATCATATATTTTTTTAATCATTATTTTTTATCTGGATTTTCAAGTAAAACTAACATTTCATCAAAAGTTTTTTCTTTTAAAAGACCTGAAAATTGTTGTCTATAGGTTTGAATGATACTAACTCCTACTAAATCAACATCATAAATAAGCCACTCTTCTTTGTCTTTTGATTTATTATAAAAATTATAATTTATTTTATAATTTCCTTCTTTACCTACTAATTCAGTTTCTAGTTGTAGTCTTGTATTATTATATGGTTTTAATCCCAAAATTTTAACTTTTTGATCATTGTAAAGTTCTAGTTTTTCAATATATGATTTTTTTAATTTATTCTCAAAAACTTTTACAAACTCTTTTTGTTTTTCATTTGTTAAAGTGTTCCATGTTTCTTTTCCAAGGGCAATTCTAGCCATTAGTTCATAATCAAAAACTTCATCAATTATTTTTATAATTTCATCACCTTTTTGAGAAATATTTAGCTCTTTTTTTTCTAAAATTAAAAGAACATTATCAATCTTTTTTGTCATTTGTTCTTGAATTTCATTTTCCTTTAAAGCGTTTGCATAGGTAACTGTAATTATTAATAAAAATTTAAAAAGCTTTTTTAATATCATCTATTTTATTCCTCTATTTGTTTTTTTCTAGCTTGAGTATAAATATCTCTTAAAAATGGATATAAATCTAAAGCATCTTTTTTCAAAGATTCATATTGACCTGGTTTTAGTGAAACGCTATTTATAACATCATAAGTTTGAATACTTATTTGTTCTATTTGATTATTAGGTATTTTATAGTTTAAATCACTACTTCCCGTAGTACTTAAAACACTTACATAAGAATCAGCTCCAAGACCTGCAATATCTCTTAAATTTGATGGTCCTAAAAGTGGTAACACTACATGTATTCCATCTCCAACACCATAAAAACCTAATGTTTGTCCAAAGTCTTCCTTATGGGTTTTCCATCCAAGTTCGCTTTGAGCTACATCCATGAAACCTATTAGTCCCCAGATTGTATTTACTAAAAAACGACCTAATTCTTCAGCTGAATTTTGAAATTTAAATTGTAATAAATTATTTGTAAATCTAATTGGAAACATAAGGTTATTAAAAAAATGATCAACTCCAATTCTTGCTGTTGGAGGTACAACATAAGCATAACCTTCAGAAATAGGATTTAAAACATTCATATAAACTTTATCATTTAAATTAGTCATTAACCTGTTATAACCACTTAATGGATCAAAAATTTCAATATTATTATTTGTAAATTCTGAATCAAAATCTTGTGTAAAATCATCATTATATTTTTCATCAGCAAAACAAAAAATTGTTAGTACAATTAGAATTATAATATTTTTCAAAATTATCCTTTACTTATGATTTTGCGCATTATATTTAAAGTATATATAAATAATGTTTAAAAGCTTTTTATCTTATTTTAAATATCAATTGCATTATAGTGAATTTACTTCACTTCTATTAATTCTTAGTAATCAAGCCTTATATTTATAAAAATATTATTACAAACTTGCTATAATTCGATAAAAATTTGAAAAACAAATTGGAGTTATAATGGGTAGAGCCTTCGAATATAGAAAAGCGTCAAAAATGAAAAGATGGGGGGCAATGTCAAGAATTTTCCCAAAACTTGCAAAAGCAATTGAAATGGCTGCACGTGCTGGAGTTCCGGATCCTGAAATGAACTCAGCTCTTAGAACAGCTATTTTAAATGCTAAAGCGGAAAATATGCCAAAAACAAATATTGATGCTGCTATTAAAAGAGCTAGTGGAAAAGATGGAACTAACTTTGCTGAAGTAAATTTTGAAGGTAAAGGTCCTCATGGAATTTTGATTTTTGTTGAAACAGCAACAGATAATAATACAAGAACAGTTGCAAATGTGAAAATGTATTTTAATAAAAATGGTGGACAAGTTGTACCTACAGGTTCTTTAGAATTTTTCTTTGATAGAAAAGCTATTTTTGAATTTAATAAAACAGCTGATATGAATATTGAAGAGTTAGAATTAGAGCTAATTGACGCAGGTCTTGAAGAAATTGAAGAAGAAGATGGAGTTGTTTTAGCATATGCAAATTATACAGATTTTGGTAATATGAATCAAAAATTTGAAGAATTAGGAATTGAGCTTACAAAAGCTGAGTTAAAAAGAATTGCAAATAATCCTCAAGAATTTACAGAAGCACAACAAGATGAAATTGGTAAATTAATAGAAAAACTTGAAGATGATGAAGATGTTCAAGCTGTTTATACAAATATAGCTTAATATTTTTCTTTCTAAAATATAGGATTAAGTCCTATATTTTGATTTTATTTTCCCGCTTGAACTTTTGCAATTACTTTTTCTAAATCTTTTATTCTAGTTGTTGAACTAGGATGAGTAGATAAAAAATCACTTGTTTCTTTTTTCCCATCACTCATATTCTCCCAAAATTTTAAAGATTCATGTACATTATATCCAGCTTTATTCATTAGATAAATACCGATTTCATCAGCTTCACTTTCTTGCATTCTTCCATATGGAAGCATAACTCCCACTTGCGTTCCAATTCCATAAGTTTGGTTAAATATATTTTGATATTCAGGTGCACCAACTGCTAAAACTACGTTTCCTAGTGCTTGAACACCTTGTTGTAACATTGAAGAACTCATTCTTTCAGCTCCATGACGTGCTAGTGCATGTGCAATTTCATGGGAAATAACAGTTGCTAGTTGATCATCATTTCGCGCCACTTTTAAAATACCTGTATAAACAACAACTTTACCTCCTGGTAAACAAAAAGCATTTAATGCATCATTTTGAACAAGATTAAATTCCCAATTAAAATCACTTCTATTTGCAACTTTTGCAATTTTAGAACCAATTGTTTTGACTCTATTTGCATCTTTAGTTTCTGTGATTACTTTAGCGTCAGATAAAGCTTCTTGGTATGATTTCTCACCAAGAGCTAACTCATCTTTTGGGGACATAAATATCATTTGAGATCTATTTGTGTATGGAGTTTTGTGTGTGCATCCTGCAATTATTATTAAGCTTAGTAGTATTAAAAACATATTTCTTAAAAGTTTCATTTTATTCCTTTAACAAATTTTTATTATTTATTCTATAATAATTTTTATTATAAAACGGATTATATTTCTCCTTGTTGAATGAAATCCAATATATAAGTAAATAGCGCATCTGTGTTGTTGCCAGTTATTATTACATGTTTTGAGCCTTCTATTATTTTTAGAGATTTATATCTTGATCCAATTTTATCATAAATTTCATGGGCTGAACTTGTGTTTACAATAGGGTCATCTTTCCCTTGAATTATAAGAATAGGGTTTTTTATTTTATGTAAATTCTTTTTTGTTTTATTCATTAATAAACTTAGTTGTTCAATAGAATTAATATAGTGTTTATTGTAATTTATCTCAGGATTTTCAGGAAAATTATCAATATACTCTTTTGTGTAAATATTTTCACTAAATGCTTTTACTAAATCATTCCAAAATGAAATAGCAGGAATTAAGGTTTTTATTCTGACATCATTTAAATGAAGTGCGGCGTTTATACAAATAAGGCCAACAAACTCTTTATACTGTTTTTTTGTACTTAAAAGACCTAATAATCCACCCGTTGAAAACCCAATAATATAGATTTTTTTATATTGTAAAGAAGCAATTGTAATTGCTCTTGAAACAGATTGATACCAATCTTCCCATTTTTTATCTTTTAATTCTTCTGATATTATTCCATGTCCTGAAAGTCTTGGAGTATGAACACTTAAATTATTTTCATTTAAAAAAAGTGCTAACTTTTCTACTTCTTTTGGTGCTGAAGAGAATCCATGAATTGCAATGATGCAACTTTTTGAATTTTGAATATCAAAATATTTTGTTTTTCCTATATCTTTTGATTTTATATTTTTATTATTTTTATATTTTTCATAGGCATTTTCAAACTCTTTTTCTTCTTCATTTTTTAGTATATTTATTAAATCTAAATTATTTTCATTTTCATTTTTTGATAAAAGTGTTTGTACAATTGCTACAACTTTTTCATTTATTAAAATTTCGTTTAAAATCACCCTTAAAATATTTTTTAATCTTATTGTATTATGAGTATGAGAATCTAATAATTTTTCTTTATTTATTAGATATTTATTTTCTTCAATTGTTATGATTTCATCATTTATAGCAATATTTAAAATATTATCAAATAGTTTAAATTTTTCATAGGATATTAGATATATTAAATCTTCGTTTATATTTTCATCATAAAATAGCTCTGCTTCTTTTATTTTATGAATTACCATATAAATTAATCTCTTAAAATATTCAATATTGATTTCATTTTCTGGATATAAATGAAGTATTAAAGTAAAGATATGGTCAAAATTTATAGTTAAAGATTCATAAATATAATTCATAAAATCATGGGTAAGTTCATATCTTAATTTACTAATTATTTGCTCTTGAGAAAGATTTTGTTTATATAAGTTTTCAATAATATCTTTGGTGCTAATTGGTTTTAATATGTTAATAATAATTTTAGAATTTAATATTAAATTACTCTCAATTTCAAGCTCTTCTTTAAAATTAGTATCCATTTCATTAATAAGTTTTTCAGCCATATCAATTAAGAAATTTTTTCCATTTCTAATTTTTGTATAACTTATATTTATAGGAACAATCATTGTTTCATTTTTGTTAATATCACTACATTCATTTATAAAATATTTTTTACTAAAAGAATCATAATCTTCAAGTTTATTATCAAAATATTTTTCTCTAAAATATTGTGAAGTTAGTGCAAAAACAGCAGCTCCTGTATAAACTCTTTGGCAAGCATTATCTATTTTTACACAAAAATTATTATCGATTTTTGTAATATCTTTGGCTTTTACCATCATTCCTTCTGGAAAAATCATCCAATTTTTACATGAAGTGATTAAGTCTCCAATAATATGTTCATTTCTATTTTTTTCACTTTTTTTCATGGCACCTAGATTTTCTAAAAAATTGCCAAAATAAGATTTAAAAAGTGAATCATCAGCGATAACTCCTACTTTTTTACCTGTTAAATTATATAAAGTATAAGGAACAAGCATAGCTTCCGTTCTTGTGAAATGATTTGCAACAAACATTTTTGGATTATTTGCAGGAATATTTTCAATCCCTTTTACTTCTATATTTGCATTAAGAATTTTTTCTAGCAAATTTAAAACATAACCATTTGTGTTTATTAGCAAATCACTTTTTATCATCGTTGAACTTTATAAACATCTGCATCAAATGAATCAACACTTATAACTTCTTGTTTTAGTGAATGGGCTTCTAGCATTTTTTCTATTTCATCTTTTGATAAAAGATTTTTTTCTAAAAGTTCATTTATCATATTCTCTGAATTGTCTTTTACAATAGTGTTATTTTTAATAGCTTCTTTTAAGATTTTAAAGCTATTTTGTGATTCTTTATTTAATTTAACTGCTTCTTGGATTTTTGCTAATCTATCTTCTTTATTACTTGAAATAAATAGACTTGAAGTCATTTGTTTTAAGTAATCTTCTTCACTTAAAGTTTTTACAATTTTAGCATTTAAAGAATCTTTTGCTTTTATTGAGAAAGGATTTATTTTTACAAGTGGAAGTAAAAATCCTAAATATCCAATATTTGAAATGATTTCTTCCCTTGCTATTTGAATCTCATTAAAACAATAATTACAAACATAATCTACTAAATCTTCATCTTTTTCATTTGGATTATTTTCAAATTCTCTTAAAGTTGCGGTTATCAAATAACAATTTGATAAAATATCTCCAAATCGTGCACTTATATTTTCTCTTTTTTTAAGACTTGGTCCAAGAATTCCAAGAGCTATATTTGTTAAAAGTGTAAATTCACTTGATACCCATGTTAATTTTTGTTTATATCTTTGGAAATGCCCTTTTTGACAATTGATTTTACCTCTTGTTAAATAATAAGCAAGAGATTTGCAAAAAGCATTAAATACTAAGCCAGTATGTGCAAAAAATGCTTTATCAAAAATTTGAACATTTTTATTGTTTAAGGCATTTATTTGTGTATAAATATATGGATGTGATTTTATTAAACCTTGTCCAAACTGCATTAAATTTCTAGTTAATATATTTGCACCCTCAACTGTAATTGAAATAGGAATAGCAAAATAAGCATGTGCTAAAAGATTGTTTTCACCCCTGATTATGGCACTTCCTCCTAAAACATCCATCGCATCATTTATAACAGTTCTGAATTTTTCAGTTGCATGGTATTTCATAATTGAGTTTATAACTCCTGGTTTTGCACCATTATCAATAGCATCTAAAGTGTAATTTCTCGAAGCATTTAGCATATATGTAAATGCGGCAATTTTTGCTATTTTTTCTTCAACACCTTCAAAATGATTAATACTTAATCCAAATTGTTCTCTAAGTTGACAATATGAAGCTACAACATTAAGTGCTAGTTTACTTCCTCCAAGACTTACACTTGGAAGTGAAATTCCTCGTCCAATTGATAAAGATTCAACAAGCATTTGCCAACCTTTTCCAATACCATCATTTTCTCCAATAATATTTTTCAAATCAATAACGACATCTTTCCCATATAAAGGAGAGTTTACAAAAGGAATTCCAAGTGGGTCATGTCTTTTTGAGTTATCAACACCTTTTGTTTTTGCATCAATAACTGCAAATGTAATACCTAAATCTTCCACATCACCAAGTAAGTGTTCAGGGTCTTTTAATACAAATGCTAAACCTATTAAAGTTGCTATATTTCCAAGGGTAATATATCTTTTTTCAAAATTTAATCTGATTTTTATAGTTCCACTTTCATCTTTAAATAAAATACCATTTGAAGAAATAGAAGTTGCATCACTTCCTGCATTTGGTTCTGTTAAACCAAAACAAGGTACTTGAATCCCAAGTGCTAAATCACTTAGATATTTATCTTTTTGAGCTTCTGTTCCATGTTTTAATATTAACTCAGCAGGGCCAAGAGAGTTTGGAACCATTATGGTAATTGCTAAAACTTGTGATCTTGAAACTAATTTTTCAATTACTTTTGAGTGTGCAGTTGCTGAAAATCCAAGTCCTCCATACTCTTTTGGAATAATCATTCCAAAGAATTTTTTATCTTTGATAAATTGCCAAACATCAGGTCTAAAATCTCTATTTTGAAAAATTTCCCAATCTGTTGTTTTTTCACAAAGTTCATTTACTTCATTATCTAAAAATGCTTGTTCTTCAGGTGTTAAAATAGTTACTTTTTCAGCTTGAATCTCTTTGAAATTAACTTGGGCTTTAAAAAAGTTTGCTTCTACCCAGTTTGTTCCAGCTTGAAGTGCAGCTTCTTCTGTTGCTGATATTTTTGGTAAAAGGTCATTTTTATTTATAAAATTTACAATCTTACTTGTAATAAATTTTATTCTAAATGATTGTATTAATAGCACAAGTGCTGCTATTAAATAAATAGTCCAGAATATAAATCCAATATCACAAAATATTAAAGAATAAACTCCAATAAATGCAAAATAACTATATAGTGGAAATGAATAAAATCCAAAAAACAATATAACTAATAATAAAATTAATGCTTCCATAATGCCTCTCCTGTTTCAAAATCTTCATACTCTTCAACTAATTTAATTAATAAATTTGAAGGTGTAAATCTACTTCCATACTCTTTTTCAAACTTTCTTAAAGACTCTAAGATGTTTTTTAAACCGATTTCATTTGCATAATTTAATAATCCACCTTTATATGCTGGAAATCCCGTACCTGAAATCATTGCAAAATCAATAATTGATGCATCTGTTACTATATTTTCTTCAAGGCATCTTGAAGCTTCATTTATCATAATATAAATACATCTTTGAACTATCTCTTCATCTTCAATAATTTTATTATTGTTTTCTAGCATAGACGTAACATGTGCGTTTGGATAAATATCTCGTCCAGCGTATTCATAAAATCCAGCTTCTGTTTTAGCTCCGAAAAGTTTTGCATCGTACATTTTTTCGATTATTGAAGCTATTGGCATTCTATTTCCATAGGCTTCATTTAAAATACAAGCAACCTTATATCCAACATCAACACCCACCGTATCTGCAAGTGTAAATGGACCCATTGGCATTCCAAAATCTTTTATTAAATTATCAATCTTTTCTATTTTAGAACCTTGCTCTAAAATAAAAGCGGCTTCATTCATATACGGAAGTAAAATTCTATTTACAATAAATCCAGCACAATCTCCCACTAAAATAGGAGTTTTCCCACAAGAAATTAATAGTTCAAATACTTTATTTATAGTTTCTTTTGAAGTATTAGAGTTTGGAATAACTTCAACAAGTGGCATTAAATTTACAGGATTAAAAAAGTGAACTCCTAAGAAATTCTCTTTATTTTTAACTTCACTTGATAATTTCTCAATTGAAATTGATGAAGTATTAGTAGCAATAATTGCATTTTCATTTGTCAAAGTCTCAATTTGAGCATAGGTTTGTTTTTTAGTATTTTCATCTTCAACAATAGCTTCAATAATAAAATCAAAGTTTTTAAAACCCGTAAAATTTTCTGTATATGAGATTTTATTTAATTTAAAATCAGCTTCATTTTTTGTCATTTTTTTTGATTTTACTAAATAATCATAGATTTTTGAAACATCTTTTAGTATTTCATTTGCTTGTGATATATCTCTTATTTTTATTCTTACATCTTTTAAGTATTTTGAGAATAACCAGATTATTCCTTTTCCCATAACTCCATTTCCAAGAATTATTGCATTTGAAATTGGATTTAGGGTTTTTGTATAGTTTTTATTTAATTTCTCAAAAAGGAAAAATAGTTTTATCATATTTTTTGATTCTTTTGTAACAGCCAGTTTTGCAAACTCTTTTGCTTCAATTTTTATAGCATCTTCAAGCTCTTTATTTATCGTAGCTTTGATTACTTCTAAGGCAATATATGGGGCTTTGAAATCTTTATTTACTTTTGCTTCTAAGTTTTTTAAAGTTTTGTTAAAAACAAATTCATTTAATGGCGCATAATTTAAAAGATTGAACCTAATTTTTTTATTAACAGTTCCATAAATTGCTTTTTTTATGAAACCCTCTAACATAAACTCTTTTTGTGCATCATCAAAAATCATATCAGCAAGGCCTAGTTTATAAGCTTTTTTTGCATCAATAGTTTTTCCTGTTAAAATCAAATCAAGAGCATTTACAAGTCCAATTAATTTGGGAGTTCTAATAGTTCCTGCAAATCCTGGGAAGATTCCTAGTTTTATTTCAGGAAAAGCAAGTTTTGTTTTTTCATTTGTGCTTAAAACTCTATATTTACACGCAAGTGCAAGCTCAAGTCCACCACCCATACAAGCACCATTTATATATGCAATTGTTGGAATTGTAAGATTTTCAAGTTTATTAAAAATTTCATGAACTTCCATTAAAGCTTCATAAACTTCTTTTTCATCTTTTAGTTTTTCAATTTCTTTAATATCAGCACCTGCAATAAAAATATCTTTTTTGGCACTATCTATTATTAAAGCTTTTATTGAAGTGTCGTTTTGTATTAAGTCTAGTTTTTCTTTAAACTCTTTTAAAATTTCAAATGATAATTTATTTATTTTTTCATTTTCTAAATCAAATGTTAATGTTGCTATATTTTGGTTGATTTCTAATATTATATTACTCATTTTATACCTCCAATAAGAAAGATGCACCTTGCCCGCCACCAATACATAGCGTTGCAAGACCTAGTTTATCATCTCTTCTTTTTAACTCTTTTAATGCTGTTAAAACAATTCGAGCTCCACTCATACCAACTGGATGTCCAAGGGCAATCGCGCCTCCATTTATATTTAAAATAGATTCATCAATCTCACCTAAAGCACTACTATTAAATGTTTGTTTACAAAACTCATCTGATTTAAATGCTTTTAAATTTGCAATAACTTGTGCTGCAAATGCTTCATTTAATTCTATTAAATCAATATCTTTTAAAGAAACTCCTGTTTTATCAAATAGTTTTTTAGTGGCATAAATAGGACCTAATCCCATTCTATGCGCATCAAGTCCAGCATAAGCATAATCTTTTATAAATCCAATAGGTTCAAGATTTAACTCATGAGCTTTTGATTCACTACAAACTATTAAACTACAAGCTCCATCTGAAATCTGAGATGAATTTCCAGCGGTTACTGTTCCACTAAGTCTGTCGAAAATTGGATTTAGTTTATTTAAAGCTTCAATTGTTTGATTAAATCTCACTCCATCATCCTCAATTATTGAAGCATTTTTTGTCATAATTGGATGAATTTCATCTTTAAATACTCCACTTTCAATTGCTCTTTGGGCTTTTTTGTGAGAATTTAAAGCATATTCATCTTGCTCATCACGGCTAATTTTAAATTCATTAGCTAAGTTTTCAGCTGTTATTCCCATGATTTTCCCAGAAATTGGGTCTGTTAATCCTGAAATTAATCCAATAGTAGGTTTTAAAAATCCCAATCTAAAAGAAGTTAAAAGTTTTAGTTTTGTTGTTATAGATTTCGTATAAGTGAATTTTGTTATAAAATTTCTAAACTCATCACTATAAAGTAATGGAATATTACTCATAGATTCCATTCCCCCAACTAAATATAAATCACCTTGATTTGAGTGTATTTTTTCAATTGCACTTGAAATTGACTGCATTCCAGATGCGCAGTTTCTGTGAACCGTATATGCAGGTGTAGTTTGTGGAAATCCAGCTCTTATTGCCATTACTCTTGCTATATTAGCAGCATTTGCAGGTTGGGCTACATTTCCCATGATTACTTCATCAAATTGCTCATATTTTAAGTTATTTCTTAAAACTAATTCTTTTGTGATAATTGCACCCAAGGTATCAGCACTAACATCATTTAATTTCCCATTAGCTTTTGCTATTGGACTTCGAAGACCATCAATTATGGCTATTCGTTCTTTCATTTTTAACTCCTAATACATACTATTTATAATGTGTTCATATTTTTTTTCAATTACATTTCTACAAACTTTCATTGAAGGGGTTAGTTCTCCACCTTCTATTGAAATATCATTTGTAATGATTTTAAAATTTACTATTTTTTCCCATTGATTCAAATCTTTATTAATATTTTCTATATAGTTTGAAATATTTTTAATAATATCACTTCTATTATAATACTCTTCTATATTTAAGTTATTATTTGATTTTTTTGCAACATTATATTTCTCTTTATCCACAAAAAGTAGGGCTGTTGTATATTTTCTATTTTGAGAGATTACAACAGCAAACTCAATATATTTGTTTTTTGATAGCTTTTGCTCAATTGCAACGGCATTTACATATTCACCAGTTGAAGTTTTAAATATTTCTTTTGCTCTAGATGTAATAAAAAGGTAGCCATCTTCATCTACAGAAGCAATATCACCTGTATGAAGCCAGCCTTCACTATCAATAGTTTTAGCTGTTAATTCTTCTTGATTTAGGTAACCTTTCATTAATGAAGGGCCTTTTACTAAAAGTTCTTTTTCTTCATTAATTTTAATTTCTGCACTTGGAAGAACTTTTCCACAAGAACCAACTTTATTCGCATTTGGATAATTTGAGGAAATTACAGGCGAAAATTCTGTTAAACCATATCCTTGATAAACGGGAACTCCAATATTTACAAAGAATATTGCTATTTCCTTTGATAAAGGCGCTCCTCCACTTATTAGTTTATCAACCCTTGAACCAAATATTTCTCTAAATTTTGAATAAACCAATTTGTCATAAATCTTAAATAAAATAGAACTTTTATCCAAGTTTTCTTTTAAAGCATAAGAAAAAGCCAAAGAGACAATGACTCTACTAAAAAATGGTTTTTCTAAAATCTGAGCTTTTATTTTATTAAATATCTTTTCAAGAAGCCTTGGAACGACTGTCATAATTGTAGGTTTTACAACTTTCATAAGATTTGCTACATTTAAAACATCATCTACAAAATAGATACTGATTCCACGACTCAAATAATAACTCATAACAGTTCGCTCAAATATATGAGCTAAAGGAAGAAGTGAAAGTGAAACTTCACCTTTTGGTAAATCAATAAGTTTATTTATATCATGAAGTTGTGAAACTATATTTTTATGGCTTAACATTACACCTTTGGGGGTTCCTGTGTTTCCACTTGTGTAAATGATAGAAAAAATATCATCTTCTCTAGCCTCATGATTAGAAAATCCTTTTGCATCACAAATTTGTTGACCAATTACTAATATTTCATCAAAATTGTAAAAGTTAGGCTCTTTTATACAAAAATTGTGGGTAATAAAAGTTAAGTGAGAATTTTCATCTTCAATATCTTTTAATCTCTCCTGAGAGTCAATAAACATATATTTCATAGAAGAATCTTTGATTTCAAAATTAAGATTGATACTTGAAATATTTGCAAAAATAGGAACACTAATAGCTCCCACTTCATGAATAGCAAAATCAAAAATAAGCCAAAAGGGTGAAGAATTAGCAAAAATTCCAACTGTATCACCTTGTTTTATTCCTAAATCTTTCAAAACAAGGCTTAAGCAGATTATTTTATTTTTAAAATCACTAACTGAAATATTTTTATATTGGCCATTAGATAGATAGTTTAAAAAATATTCATTATTATGATTATTAAATATGTGAAAAAGGAGTTCATTATATGTTTTAAAATCATAAGTATTCATATTATATCCTTCGTTATAAATATTTAATTTAATATATGATTATAACAAAAAATAAAATAAATAATTTTTTTGATAAAAATTAGATAAATATTTATGAGTTTGAATAATCAAATTTACACATATTTAAAGTATAAAATAGAATTTTTATAAATATGTTATTTTTATAAGATTTTAGCTAGAGTTCTAGAAAAATCAAGGTTTTAAATGCAATCAAAAAAGGGAAATGTATATGGTGTTTTAGCCATATTATTGTGGGGAAGTTTAGCTTTACTTTCTATTCTTACTACTAATATACCAGCTTTTCAACTAACTGCAATGGCTTTTTTTATTGCTTCATTTATAGGAATAATTTTACTTAAAAAACAAAATATTAAACTAAAAGAATTATTTAGAATTCCCCTGAAAGTTTGGTTTATTGGAGTATTTGGACTTTTTGGTTATCACTTTTTTTATTTTTTAGCTATTAAAAATGCCCCGGTTGTTGAAGCTAATCTTTTAAACTATTTATGGCCTCTACTTATAGTTTTATTTTCATCATTTTTGCCAAATGAAAAACTTAGATGGTTTCATATTTTAGGTGCTTTATTTGGACTTATTGGTGCTTTTTTATTAGTTTCTAAAGATGGAAGTTTTAGCTTTGAAATTCAATATATATGGGGATATATTTTTGCTTTAATTGCAGCTTTTACATGGTCCTTATATTCTGTAATATCAAGAACTTTTGCATATGTTCCAACTTATGCAGTAACAGGATTTTGTATAGTAACTGCCGTTTTATCAACTATTTGTCATCTCATTTTTGAAATCACCGTAATACCAAATCAAAGTGAACTTTTTGGAGCTTTGATGTTAGGTTTAGGGCCGGTTGGCGGGGCTTTTTATTTGTGGGATTATGGAGTTAAAAATGCAGACATAAAACTATTGGGTTCAATTTCTTATTTTACACCATTGTTATCTACTTTTATTTTGGTTTCATTAGGATATGCAAATTTCACTTTAAGTATTACTCTTGCGTGTATATTTATTATTTTAGGTTCATTTATTAGTTCAGCTCAATATCTAAAAGCTATTAAAAAGTTTTTGTTTAGGTGAACCTTTTTACTATTTTTTATCTAATTTCATGTATTTTGATAAAATCAAAATATAATAATAAAATATTTTACTAAGCTATGAAAAAATGCTTAAAGATAAAAGTAGATTTTAATGATTTTCTCATTCCCAATCTGGAGCTTGGGAATGAGAAAGTAGAAAAAAGGGACAAGAAAAAAGGAAAAAAGGGACAGGCACCTTTTCTAAAAAGGAATTGCAGTATCTATTGCATCTCCAACACCTGAAATAGATTCTCCAACTGGATCTGGAGTTACAACTTCTACAACAGCACCTACCACTCTAAATGGCAATGCTACTGCATCTCCCACAATACATCCACTAAATGTTAAAGCTACAATTATTCCAACAATATATTTAATCATAAATTATCCTATTCAAATTTATTGGAATTGTAGCAAAAAAGATCTGGTGATAATAAAAAAGTCATTAAATATATGATAAAATCAAAGAAACAAGGTAAATTCATGAACTGTCCAAATTGCAACGAAGAAGTTGAACTAACAACAAAAAGATACTTTGGTTCTTTATTTGGAAAATATATTTGCCCAAAATGTTCAACAAAATTTAAGTTAAAACGTACAAAAAGATATTTTTTATGGATATTTTTATCAATTGTTTTTGTTGTATTTAGTTCTTTATTTATTATAAATTTTGTTACAAATAAAGAGGTTTTGGATAGTACTTATATGGTTTATTTAGTGATTTTATTTTTTGTCTATTGTTTTATAGATAGAAAAATAGAAGATAATTTGCCAACTAAAGCTATTTAAATAATTTTAAATAAAGAGTAATTTCCTACTCTTTATCCAATCTCATTTCTTCAAGAACTTCTAAAATATCCAAAGCATCTTCTTCACTTAGATTATTATTTGAAATATCAAGTTCAACTTCATCAAAATATGCTTTCATTTCTTCAAGATATTTTAGTTCATCTTTATCATCTTTTGAAGCATTACCACTATCAATTATGTCCATGATTTCTTCTAAATTTTCATCAAGTTCTGGAATCAACTCCTCTTTTAGAATTTTTGCAAGTTTTTCTATATTTGACATATATCTTCCTAATTTTTTTCTAAATCATAACTAAAAAATCTAAAAAAGTTTATATTAAACCATTATTTAATATTTTATATAACTCAACTTTCGCACATAGAAAATCGTAAATTTCCTATATAAAAAAGCTTCATCAAATCCCATAAATAGGCACTTTTAGCTATAATAATATCGACCAAAACACCATTATAGAAGGCTTTTTATGGGACTTGACAATTTT
>JBGSBO010000016.1:0-32387 GCA_041730535.1 Minisyncoccia bacterium | reverse complement strand
GTTTGATAATGGATTTTCAGTTCCATCAACAACACCTTGTTGTAAAGCTGAGTAAACTTCTGAGAATGGAAGAACTTGTGGGTTTCCATCAATTGCTTTAAATTGTGCTTCTAAAACTTTTGAACTTTGAATTCTGTATTTCTTACCAGCTGCATCTTCTGGTAATACGATTGGTTTTGCATTTGTTGATAAGTGTTTAAATCCAGCATCCCAATAATCAAGAGCAATCATTTGTTTTTTTTCATCAATTTTAGATTTTAAAGTTTTACCAACTTCTCCATCCATAACTTTATACAAATGGTCTTTATCTCTAAAAATAAATGGTAAATCAAAAAGTTGCATTTCTGGTGCAATACTTGTAAACTTTGATAAACTTGGCATAATAACTTGAACATTATCCATAACAAGAGCTTTTAATTCTTCTCCATCTCCATATAATTGAGAGTTTGGAAATACTTGAACATCAATTTTCCCAGCAGTTAATTCTTCAATTCTTTTTTCAAGAAAATCAGCAGCTTTACCTTTTGGTGTACTAGCACTTACAACGTGACTTACTTTCATTACATAATCTGCTGCAAACCCTGCAGTTGCTAGCATTGCTGCTGTTATTGTACCTATTACTAATTTTTTCATATCTCTTTTTCTCCTTAATTTTTGATATAAAAAAATTATAGTTAAATCTTGTGTAAGTTTTATGTCAATTTTTGAATTTTATACATATGTTAAAATATTTTATAAAAATACAGCTGTATAAAATATATACAATTATTGAATTTTTTTATTAAAGTATTTTAGTATAATTAAAGATCGTAAAGATTCTATATTTTAAATAATTAACTTTTTTTAAACTAAGTTATAGTATATTATCGGACTTTACTTAAGGAACAAAAGAGATTAATATAAAGGGAAATTATGGGGTGCAATTTAGACTTACTGACTTCTTTTAAAGATAATTGTGGGTTCGGTTTAGTCGCAGACATGAAAAACAGACCAAGCCATAAAAATTTAGAAGATGCAATAACTTCACTTGAAAGAATGATGCATAGGGGTGCTGTGGCAGCTGATGGTAAAACTGGAGATGGTTCAGGTTTATTATTATCAATGCCAGATTCTTTCATGAGAAAAGTAGCGACACAAAAGGGTGTTGATTTACCAGAAATTTATGCAGTAGCAATGATTTTTACAAGAGATCTTAGTGATATTGATACATTTAAAGAATACTGTGAAATTAATGATTTAAAAGTTTTATTAACAAGAGAAGTACCTGTTGATATAGACGCTTTAGGTCAACAAGCTTTAGCTAGCTTACCGACAATTATACAAGTATTTGTTATTCCAAATACTTTAATGACATCAAAAAGATTTGATGCAATGCTTTACTTAACTAGAAAAGAGTGTGAACACAAACTAATAAATAAAAAAGATTTTTACATTCCAACCTTTTCATCAAAAGTAATTGCTTATAAAGGGCTTATTATGCCTACGTATATTAAGCATTTTTATGTGGATTTAAGAGATGAAGATTTTAAAATTTCATTTTCATTATTTCACCAAAGATTTTCAACAAATACACTTCCTTTATGGAGATTAGCACAACCTTTTAGAGCAATTGCTCATAATGGGGAAATAAATTCAGTTGAAGCAAATAGATTTAATGTTGAAGTAAAATCAGAACAATTAAAATCAGAAGTTTTCTCAGAAGAGGAAATGAAAAGATTACTTCCAATTTTACAAAATGTTGGTTCGGATTCTACATCTTTGGACAATATGTTTGAATTTTTATTAGCAAATGGAGTAGATTTCTTCAAAGCTGCACGTGCTTTAATTCCTGCACCTTGGCAAAATGCACCTCATATGGATGCTAATTTAAGAGCATTTTATGAATATACAGCAACTGCAATGGAAGCTTGGGATGGACCTGCTGCTGTTTCATTAACAGATGGAAGACATATTGGATGTTTAATTGACAGAAATGGATTAAGACCTTCTAAATATGTTATTACAAAAGATGACAAGTTATATATTACATCTGAATATGGAACATTAAATATTGAAGATGATAATATCCTTGAAAGAGGAAGATTACAATCAGGGCAAATGATTGCACTTGACCTTAAACATGGGAAAATCTTAAAAGAAGAAGATATTAACAATTATTTAAAATCAGCACAACATTATTCTAAATGGTTAAATGATGATATGGATTATGTTCAAGAATATATTGAAGATACATTTTTAAATGTAAAAGATTATAAGATTGAAAATTTAGAAAAAAAACAAAAATATTACAATATTACTTATGAAGTATTAGACCAAGTAATTGAGCCAATGGCTAAAGAAGGAAAAGAACCTGTTGGTTCTATGGGAGATGATACTCCATTAGCATGTTTTTCACAAGTTAGTAGAAACTTTACTGATTATTTCAGACAAAAATTTGCACAAGTAACAAATCCACCAATTGATCCATATAGAGAAAAAGTTGTTATGTCTTTAGAAACAGGATTTGGGCGAGTTCATAATATTTTAGATGAAAAACCAGAATATGCAAAAAGATTAAAAATAACAAGTCCTATTTTAATGAAAGAGAAATATGATATTGTTTATTCTTTTGGAGATGAAAAATCACCAAGATATGATGAATATTTCAAAAATAGAGTATTTTCAACTACTTTTAAAAATGATTTAAAGAAATCATTAGAGAAATTAGCTTCATATGTATTAAAAGCTGTAAAAAAAGATGGTGTTTCAGTTGTAATTTTAGATGATAGAACAATTAGTGAAAATGAAAAAGTAATACCTGCTGCAATGGCTGTTGGATTTATAAATCAACAATTACTAAAACATGAAATTAGACATAATGTTTCAATACTAGCAATCACAGGTGAGGTTTATGACCCACATATGGCAGCTGTATTAATCGGATTTGGATGTACTGCAATGTATCCTTATATGATGTATGCCTCAACTGTTTCATTTTTTCAAAGAGAAAAACCATCTAAATATGAGATGCAAAAATTATTAAAAAATACTCAAAAATCTGTAAATGCAGGATTATTAAAAATCATGTCGAAAATGGGTATTTGTACTGTTGCCTCATACAGAAATTCTGGATTATTTGATATTGTAGGACTTAGTGATGAAATCGTTAATGACTGTTTTACAGGTGCACATAGTGATTTAGCTGGATTAACATATGCTGATATTGAAGCAAAAATTAATAAATCTCATCATAATGCATTTAAAGAAGAAAATACTATGTTCCCACTTGACTTAGGTGGATTTTACAAATACAGCAATGGTGGGGAATACCATGATTATGGACCAGCTACTACAAAAGCTATGCATAATAAAACTGCTTCGAAAAAAGAAGATATTACTGATTTTGAAGGTTTAAGAGATTTAGTAAATAATAGAGATAAAAAATTTATTAGAGATTTCTTTGAATTTAATTCAGATAGAACTGCTATTGATGTAATTGATGTTGAGACAAAAGAAGATATTTTCAAAAGATTCTCAACTGCTGCTATGTCATTGGGATCAATTTCTCCTGAAGCTCACGAAGCTATGGCAACTGCTATGAATACTATTGGTGGTATGAGTAACTCAGGTGAAGGTGGAGAAGATTCAAAAAGATTTGGAACAATTAGAAACTCTAAAATTAAGCAAGTTGCATCGGGAAGATTTGGTGTTACACCTGCATATTTAAGAAGTGCTGAAGAGTTACAAATCAAAGTTGCACAAGGTGCAAAACCAGGTGAAGGTGGACAATTACCAGGTCACAAAGTTACACCTTTAATTGCAACACTAAGACATACAGTTGCTGGTGTTACGCTTATTTCACCACCACCACACCATGATATTTATTCAATTGAAGATTTAGCACAGTTGATTTTTGACTTAAAACAAATTAATCCATTAGCTAAAATTACAGTTAAATTAGTATCATCTATTGGTGTTGGAACGATTGCCGCTGGAGTTGCTAAAGCTTATGCTGATAAAATTATTATTTCAGGTGGAGATGGAGGAACTGGTGCTGCTCCTTTAACATCAATTAAACATGCTGGAAATCCTTGGGAAATGGGACTTAGTGAAGCTCATAATGCTTTAAAAGCAAATAAACTAAGAGAGTTTGTTCATCTTCAAACAGATGGTGGATTAAAAACAGGTCTTGACGTTGTAAAAGCAGCAATGCTTGGTGCTGAATCTTATGCCTTTGGAACAGCTTCTTTAACACTACTTGGATGTAAAATTTTAAGAATTTGTCATACAAATAAATGTTCAGTTGGAGTTGCAACTCAAGATGAAAATTTAAGAGATTTCTTTACAGGAACTGTTGATAGATTAATTTCTTATTTTACATTTGTAGCAGAAGATGTTAGAAATATTCTTGCATCATTAGGTTATAAAACAATTGAAGAGATTGTTGGACGATCTGATTTATTAAAAGTAATTGATGATAAATTTGCACAAAAATTTGATTTCCAAAATATTTTAAGAAGAATTGATGGAATTGATACTTGTCAAAAAGAGACTAATGCTCCTTTTGATGATAATAAATTTGAAAAAGAGTTATTAAAAAAAGTTCACAGAACAATTGAAAATCCAAATTCACCAATTAAAATAAGTTCAGATATTTCTAATTTAAATAGATCATTTGGTGCTTTAATCTCAGGAGAAATCGCAAGATTTTATGGAGACAAAGGTCTACCTGAAAATTCAATGACTATTAATTTAAATGGAATTGCTGGTCAATCTTTTGGTGCTTTTTTATCAAAAGGTATGAATTTATATCTAAATGGTGCAGCAAATGACTATGTTGGTAAAGGTATGAATGGTGGGAAAATTATCATTAATCCATTCCATCAAGGAAAAGATTTTGCAGGTGCTGGAAATACATGTTTATATGGTGCAACGGGTGGAAAATTATATATTAGAGCAACAGTTGGTGAAAGATTTGCCGTTAGAAACTCTGGTTGTACATCAGTTGTAGAAGGAACAGGAGATAACGCTTGTGAGTATATGACAGGTGGAATAGTTGTAATCTTAGGAAATACAGGTATCAATTTTGGTGCTGGTATGACAGGTGGATTAGCATTTGTTTATGACCCTGAAAAAACATTTGTAGATAAAATGAATCAAGAATTAATTGAATCAGTAAGAATTGATACAGATGATACAGAGAGAGAAAGATTATATTTAAAAAGATTATTATTAGACTATTTACATGAAACAGACAGCGAAATGGCTGATAATATATTACAAAACTTTAGAGCAGAAATTAGAAACTTCTGGTTGGTAAAACCAAAAAATATGACAGTATTACCACTGGATCCGGATAAGGGAGATTAAGAGATGTTAAACTTTACAAAATTTGAAAGAATTAATCCTGAAAAAAGGGATGTACTTCAAAGATTAAAAGATTTTAATGAAGTGTATCAAGTTTTTCCAAAACAAAGAGCAGTTGAGCAATCTGATAGATGTATGCAGTGTGGTGATCCATACTGCCATACTGGATGTCCATTAGGAAATTATATTCCTGCATGGTTAAAACAAACAGCTACTAAAAATCCTGATTTAGCTTTTGCTTTATCAAATGAAACATCTCCTTTCCCTGAAATTTTAGGAAGAATTTGTCCTCAAGATGTGTTATGTGAGGGAGCTTGTTCTTTAAATACGGGACATGGTGCTATTTCTATTGGAGCTATTGAGACTTATATTTCAGAAGATGCTTTTGAAAGAGGAATGAAACCTAAATTTCCTGAGCATAAAAATGATAAAAAAGTAGCAGTAATTGGTTCTGGACCTGCTGGAATTTCAGCTGCAACATTCCTTTTAAGAAAAGGATTTAATGTTGAAATGTATGAAAGAGCAGATCGTGCTGGTGGACTTTTAATGTATGGAATTCCAGGATTTAAGCTTGATAAAACTACTGTTGATAGAAGAATTAACTGGTTATTAGAAGCTGGAATGAAATTACATTTAAATTGTGAAATTGGAAAAGATATTCCTGCTTTACAACTTGAAAAAGATTTTGATGCATTGTTTATTGGTATTGGTTCAACTGCAAGTAATAAAGTAAAAATTGAAGGTGAAAATGCATCTAATGTTTATTTTGCCATTGATTTTTTAACAGGAATTCAAAAAAGAAATCTTGGAAAGAAAAATGTTGATTATATCGATGTAAAAGATAAAAAAGTACTTGTAATCGGTGGTGGAGATACTGCTATGGACTGTGTTCGAACATCTGTAAGAGAAGGTGCTGCTAGTGTTAAATGTCTTTATAGAAGAGATGAAGCTAATATGCCAGGATCTAAAAAAGAAGTTGTAAATGCAAAAGAAGAGGGTGTTGAATTTGTATTTAATGTAAGCCCAAAATCTATAAAAGTTGAAAATGATTTAGCTCTTGGTGTTGAATTACTTGAAACTTCTATGAGTGAAGCAGATTCAAGTGGTAGACAAAAAGTTGTTATAAACGAAGGTAGTGAATATTTAGAAGATGCAGATATTATTATTCTAGCTCTTGGATTCTCTCCTGAAGTTCCGGCATTTTTAAAAGAGTTAAACGTTGAAACAAATTCATGGGGCGCAGTTGTTATTGATTCTAAATTCAAAACATCTAACAAAAAAGTATATGCAGGTGGAGATTGCCAAAGAGGCGCTCACTTAGCCGTTACTGCTGCTACTGATGGAAGAGAAGCTGCAAGAGCAATTACAAAAGAATTATTGTAATTAAATGAACAAAAATATTACAGCCTTATATAAAAAATCTTTTATAGAGGCTGTAATTCTAGCAAATAAAGAACTTCATACATATATTAATACAAATTTATCTTCAAAAGATTATGAATATACAAATACTACAGGTTTTGGTGGTGATAATTCTTTGAAGATTGATTTAATTGCAGAAAATATTTTTATAAAATATTTAGAAACATTTGGGAATATTTATTCAGAAGAGTGTGGATTATTAAGTATAAATAAAGAGTTTACCATAGTAATAGACCCTTTAGATGGAAGTAATAATTTCTACTCAAACCTACCTTATTATGGTACTTCTGTGGCACTTCAAAAAAATGAGATTCCAATAGCTGGATTTGTAACAAACTTAGTTACCGCACTTGTTACATATAGAGCATTTGATGAAGAAATAAAACAAATATCTTTAGTTGATTTAAAACAAAAAGAACTTAAAGAAGTTGATAAAACAAAAATTTCTATTTTTGAAAGAGCTTATAAATATCCGCAACTTTGTCAAAAGCTATATAATAATAATATAAAATTTAGGTCATTAGGTGCAGTTGCTTTATCTTTATGTGATGTGAAAAATTATGAATTTGTAATGTATTGTGGAAATATAAGAGATTTTGATATTACGGCTGCTTTGTATATAAATAAAGATTTATATATTTATAAAACAGATGAATCTTTACTAATAAGCAAAAATGAGGGCATATTTAACTTAATTAAAGAATTTATTAAAGAAGAATAGGTTATAACTCCACATAAATAATTCAAACTAGGAAAAAACTGTATGTCTTTAATTATTACTGATGAGTGTATCGCATGTGATGCATGTAGAGAAGAGTGCCCAAATTACGCTATTGAAGAGGGTGATCCAATTTATGTTATAGATTCGGATAGATGCACTGAGTGTGTGGGACATTATGAAGAGCCTTCATGTATCGAAGTTTGTCCTGTTGACTGTATCATAATTGACCCTGACAACCAAGAAACGATGGAAGAGTTAAAGTTCAAGTATGAACAATTAATGGAAGAAGAAGCTTAATGTCTAAAGTAACAACTATTATCGACATTGGGTCTAACTCAATGCGTATGGTTGTATTGCAAAAAAGTAGTAGGTTCTCTTTTAGTTTGATAAATGAAACTAAAAGTAGGGTGAAAATATCTGAAGGATGTTATGAAAATAATGGTAACCTTCAAGATGTTCCTATGCAAAGAGCTTATGAATCTTTAAAATCTTTTTTAAATATATCTCATTCTTTAAAATCAAGAAAAATAATCTGTGTAGCAACTTCTGCTTTAAGAGACGCTCCAAATGCAAAAGTATTTATATCAAGAGTTCAAAAAGACTTAGGATTAAATATAAAAGTAATTGATGGAGAAAAAGAAGCATATTATGGTGGAGTTGCTGCTTTAAATCTACTTCATGATGATACTTTTGTTACAGTTGATATAGGTGGTGGATCTACTGAGTTTTCTTTTGTAAAAAATGGAAAAATAGAAAAATCTATATCTTTAAATATTGGTACAGTTAGAATAAAAGAACTTTATTTTAACAAAGAGGATATTGAAGGTGCTAGAAAAGTTATCTTAGATAATTTAAAAAAGATTTTTGATTTAGGTATTGAAATTCCAAGTAAAGTTGTTGGAATTGGTGGAAGTATAAGAGCTGTTTCAAAAATTATTATGGAAAAAAATAATTATCCATTAGATATTTTACATGGATACACGTATAATGTAAAAAATGAAAACACTTTATTTAATAAAATAATAAATGCAAGAAACAATGATGATTTAAAATCAATAGGTGTAAAAAAAGATAGATTTGATACTATAAAAGAAGGTTCTTTTATTTTTAAAACTATTTTGGATGAGTTAAATATTAAAGAAGTAGTAAGCTCAGGAGTTGGTGTTAGAGAAGGTGTTTATTTAACTGATTTATTAAGAAATTCAAATCATAAATTTCCAGAAAACTTCAATGTTAGTGTTAGATCATTACTTGATAGATTTCAAATTGATGAAAAACAAAGCGCTTTTATGGGTAATAATGCTGGAAAGATTTTTGATATTTTAAAACCTATGCATAATTTAGATAATAAATTTAGAACATTATTGGTAGTTGCATCAAAATTACACTCAATTGGTTCAACACTTAATTTTTATAAATCAAATGATAATGCCTTTGATTTTATTTTAAATGGTTTAAATTATGATTTCTTACATACATCAAGGGTTGTTGTTGCTCATACAATAAAATTTTCAAAAAAATCATTACCTTCAAAAAGTGATATTTTAAAGTATCAAGATTTATTGCCTTCTTTGGAAGTTATGCAATGGATGTCATTTATGATTTCATTAAATATTGCGATAAATCAAGATTTATCAAGACCAAAAGTTGAATATGTATTAAATAATAATACTTTAGAAATTAATTTATCAAATAAATCATTTTTAATTGAAACAAATATTGAAAAATTGGAAAGCCCCGAAGAGCTAAAAATAAAGATATAACAATGAAAAAAATAGTTTATAAACTTTTTTTACTTGTTGTTTTTATATTAAGAAACTTGCCAAAATCTTTTTTAAGAGCTTTTTTCAGATTTATTGCTTTTCTTGGTTATTTATTTGCAAAAAATACAAACAGAATCATCGAAACAAATTTAAATTTTGTTTTTGAAAACTCTTTATCAAAAGATGAAATTCAAAAAATTCAAAAATATTCATATTTCAATATGATTTTATGGGTTCAATCTTTAATTGAAAATTTAGATGTTACAGATGAAGAGTTGAAAAAAACAGTTAAAATAGAAAATGCTCATATTATTGATAATTTAAAAAAAGAGGGGAAACCTTTAATTTTTATTTCGGCCCATTATGGAAATATGGAAATGCTTGGACATTATATTAACAGATTTCATATTAGTGTTTATCAGGTAGCTCGTGAGTCAAACTTCGAAGAAATCGATGAATTTATTATAAAAGCAAGAGAAGCTTCTGGAAGTAAAATTATTTTTAAATCAGGCGCTTTAAAAAAACTTGTAAAAGTAATGCTAAAAAAAGAAGCTGTTTCTTTATTAATTGATCAAAATATAAATTCAAGAGATGGTGAAGAAGTTATTTTTTTAGGAAAAAAAGCTTATCAAACTTCAACAACTGCAAGTTTAGCAAGAAAATTTGATGCATTTATTATTCCTATTGCTATTTTTAATGAAGAGAACTATACCTATAAGATTAAAGTATATGAACCAATAATCCCAATAAAAACCGATAATGAAAAAGATGATATAAAACAAATTTCTCAATTGGAAGCTAATGCAATATCTGCTATAATTTATGAAGATAAAAAACAGTGGTTTTGGCCGCATAAAAGATTTAAAAGCCATTATAGAGAGATATATGAAAAGAATCCTAATAATTAGTGACGGAAAACCAGGTCATCTAAATCAATCCATTGCCTTTTGTAAAATAAAAAATGTGAGTTATGATATTTTAGAAGTAAAATTTAAATCAAAATTTCACAAAGCTCTATCTTATATCCTTGATAAAGTTGAGTATTATACAGATATTTTATTTGATGATTATAAAAAATTCTATTTTGATTTTTATGATGCTATTATTAGTGCAGGTTCTGGAACTTATTATTTTAATAAATATCTTGGTAAAAAATATAATAAAAAATCAATAGCATTAATGCTTCCAAAATCTTATAAATACAATAATTTTTATTATATTATTGCTCAAGAACATGACAATCCTATTAGACAAAGTAATATTTTAACTTTGCCTTTGAATCTATCTTTTCCAAAAGAAAGAGGATGTGTCAAGAAAGTTGAAAATAAAAAAGCACTAGCTGTCATAATAGGTGGAGATAATGATGTTTTTGATATGGAACATGAACTTATAAAAGATGAGTTAGATGATATTTTTGAAAAATTCCCTGATTATTTAAAATATGTTACAACTTCAAGACGAACATCACCTCAAATAGAAGCCTTAGTTAATGAGTATGAATTTGATTATAAATTAATTTACTCAAAAGAGCCAAATATAAATCCTATCGGTGATTTTATTGCAGTTTGCGATGAATTTTTTATTACAGCAGACTCAACATCAATGTTAAGTGAAGTTCGAGCTAACAGCCAAGCTAAAATAAATATTATAGATTTAGATTCAAAAAAAGAGAATACAAAATTTCATAGATTAGTTGACATTATAGAAGAGATGGATGAGCAAAAAGTTAATTTTGCAAAATTATTGAAAAAAGTAAAAATATAAAAATAAGTATTAATTAAAAGGAAAAAAGTTGACTAAAAAAATATGTATCATCGGACTTGGATATGTAGGACTTCCATTAGCTCATGCATTTAGTAAAAAATATAAAGTTGTAGGTTTTGATATAAATAAACCAAGAGTTGATGAATTAAGAAGTGGTTATGATAGAACTTTAGAATTAACAAATGAAGAAGTTAATGAATCAATATCAAATGGTATGATTTATAGTACAAACATGGATGATATTAAAGATTGTAATGTTTATATCGTAACAGTTCCAACTCCTATTGATTCAACAAATAGACCTGATTTAACTCCTTTAATTAAATCTTCTCAAACTATTGGAAAAGTATTAAAAAAAGATGATATTGTAATTTATGAATCTACAGTATATCCAGGTGTTACAGAAGAAGTTTGTGTACCAGAACTTGAACGTGAATCGGGAATGATTTTTAATAAAGATTTCTTTTGTGGATATTCTCCTGAGAGAATTAATCCGGGTGATAAAGAACATACAGTTACAAAAATACTTAAAATAACTTCTGGTTCAAATCCAGCAATTGCAATTGTTGTTGATGAACTTTATAAATCAATAATAACAGCAGGAACTTATAAAGCAAGTTCAATAAAAGTAGCAGAAGCTGCAAAAGTAATAGAAAATACTCAAAGAGATGTAAATATTGCTTTGATAAATGAATTAGCTTTAATCTTTGATACTATGAATATAAATACAAATGATGTAATAGAAGCAGCTGCTACTAAATGGAATTTTATTAAATTAAAACCAGGATTGGTTGGTGGACATTGTATTGGAGTTGATCCATATTATCTTACTTTTAAATCTGAAGAATTAGGTTATAAACCAAATTTAATTTTAGGTGCAAGACAAATAAATAATGGAATGGGTAAGTATATAGCTGAAAAAACAATCAAACTTATGATTAAAGCAGGGAAAATTATTAAAGATTCAAATATTTTGATTATGGGATTAACTTTTAAAGAGAATTGCCCAGATATAAGAAATACAAAAGTAGTAGATATTATTTCTGAATTAAAAGATTATGGTGCAAATATAGATGTATATGAACCTTGGATTGATGAAAAAGATAAGGGTTATTATGATTATAATTTTGTAGAAAATCCATTTGAGAACTCAAAAAAATATGATTCAATAGTTGTGGCCGTTGGACATGATAAGTTTAAATCAATAACTCAAAAAGAGTATGATGCTTTAATAAAAGATGAAAAATTAATTATTGATGTTAAGGGAATTGTTCCAGAACCTTCTTGGAAATTATAATATATGAGAATTGTGCAAATTATTCCTGAATTAAATGAAGGTGGAGTTGAGTTGAGTTGAATTTTGACTTTGTAATAAAAAATATAAATGTAGATTATTTATTTATCAGAAATTAAAATATATAGAGGATAGAATTTGAACGAAAAATTAGAAAAAGGGATAGAATATTTATTTTATCTAATGATATTATTGTATTTAGTTGGAAAATCATTTGAAATAATTACTGTTTTAATTGACATATTATTCATAATTTATTGTTTTAAAAATAGAAAACCTTTTTTAGATTTTTATATTAAATTTAAACAAATATTTCTACCTTTTGGTGTACTTATTGGATATTTTATTATTCAATCTTTATTTTCAAATGACATTTCTGTGGCATTGAAACATTCTTTGGGTATGGCTAGATTTATTATTTTATTTTTTGCTATTTTGTATATATTTAATAGCAAAGAAAAAATTAAAAATGTTATGATAATTTCGTTTGCTGCATTATTTATTGTAAATTTTGATGCTTTGTATCAATATATTTTTAAAGTTGATATTTTTGGAAAACCTATGTATGGAGATGGTGCAAGGTTGACAATTTGGACTGATATGCCAATTGTAAATCTTTATTCTGGACAATTTTTTGGATTACTTTTAGCTTCAATTCTTCTATTGAAAGATAAGTATAAAAAAATAGCAATATTTTCTTTTGTATTTTTTATGGCGATATTCTTTTTATCAGGGAATAGAAGTCCTATAGTTGCTTTATTCTCAACTCTTTTTATTATAGGATTAATTTCAAAATTTAGAAAATATTTTTTTTTATTATTTGTTGGATTAGTAATAGTTTTCTCTTTAAGTTTATTTAATGATAAATTATATAAAGGTTATTCTGGAATATTAAATCCTAGTTCAAATAGTGCTACATCAGGAAGACATCAAGTTTATAATACAGCAATTGAAATTATAAAAGATAATCCAGTATTAGGAATTGGTGGAGGAATGTTTAGGTATGATTTTAAAGAGTATTATCTAAAAATTTATGATAAAGATTCAACTGATAGTTATGAAAAAATTTGGTTAAAGATTTCACCTTTTCATGCCCATAATGTTTTATTAGATTTATTAGTTTCTTGGGGATTAATAGGCTTAATAATAATAATATATATTTCTTATAAAATATATACAGTATTTATAAAAGGTAAACCTATATCTTTAATTGCTTCTATGGGCGTTTTATATTGTATTACACCATTACAATTTGCTAAAAGTTTATCTCAAAGTAATTGGCAATTTTATACTTTTTTAGGGTTGATTTTTTTAGTTTTAATAAGTGTTTATGAAACAAAACAACAAGATGAAAATAAAGAAATCTTTTAATGAAGATAGTGCAAATTATTCCTGAATTAAACGAAGGTGGAGTTGAACGAGGAGTTGTTGAGCTAAATCGTGAATTTGTAAAAAAAGGGATAGAATCTTTTGTAATTAGTTTTGGTGGAAAACTTCAAAATCAAATAAATCTTGATGGTGGAAATTTTATAAGATTTGATGTTTGTAGTAAAAATATTTTTACTGCATTCTTGCGAATAAATGGTTTAAAAAAGATTTTAAGAGAATTAAAACCAGATATAGTTCACGTAAGGAGTAGAGTTCCTGCTTGGCTTGTTTATTTTGTAAATAAGAGTTTGAATATAAAAATAGTTAGCACGGTTCATGGTTTTAACAGTGTTGGATTTTATAGCTCAATCATGCAAAAAGCAGATGCAGTTATATGTGTGAGTAATAGTATAAAAGAGTATATTCAAAAGCATTATCAAACAAGTGAAAATAAAATTACAGTAATTCCAAGGGGAATTGATTTAGAACTTTTTAATCCCAAAAATATCGATGAAATTTTTATTGAAAATTTCAAAAAAGAGTTTAATTTAAAAGATAAATTTATAGTTTCAAGTGTAGGAAGAGTAACTCAACTAAAAGATTATGAAACTTTTATAAAAGCAATATTTCTTGTAAAAAAAGATATTTCAAATGTAATAGGTTTAATTGTTGGTGGGGTTAGAAGTGATAAAGAAGATTATTTAAACTCTTTGAAAAAACTGATTAAAGAATTAAGTTTAGAAGAAAATATCATTTTTACAGGAAGCCAAAGTAGAATTGAACAAATTTATGCTTTAAGTGATGTTGTAATTAGCAGTTCAAAAAAACCAGAGAGTTTTGGACGAGCAGTTGCCGAAGCTATTTGCATGAATAAAGCTGTTATTGCTACAAACCATGGTGGTGTAAAAGATATAATAATAGATAATGTTAATGGTTTTTTCTTTGAAGTTGGAGATGATAAAGAGTTGGCTTTAAATATAATAAAAGCAAAAGATTTGAGTTTTGATGGATATAGTTATATTTCTAAGAATTTTTCTTTGAAAAATATGGTTGATAGAACTTTAGAGGTTTATAGGAATTTATAATGAACTATATCTATTTTATTTTAGGGATTATTTTTTTAGTTTTTGTGATTTTTTCACTAAGGTTTTCTTGGTGGAGAAAAGATATATCTTATTCATATCCAAGGATTTTAATGTATCACATGGTTAGTGAGCATTTAGAAAAAAATAAATCAAAATTTAATAGATTAAGAGTAAAACCCGAAGAATTTGAAAAGCAGTTGAAATGGTTAAAGGATAATAACTGGACTAGCTTTACTCTTTCAGAATTAGTTAGCCTAAAAGAAATACCTCAAAAAAGTGTAGTTATAACTTTTGATGATGGATATGAAGATAATTTTAAAAATGCTTATCCTCTTTTAAAAAAATATGGTTTTAAATCAACAATTTATATTGTATTAAATAGATTTAATCAAGATTGGGCGACAGATAAAGATTTGAATCAAGCTTCAAGTGAATTAAACTCTGAAAAAATGCTTTCAAATGAGCAAATAAAAGAGATGTTAGATAGTGGTTTAGTAGAAATTGGTTCTCACACTTTGGATCATGTAAATTTACCAAAACTAACCAAAGATGAAAAAGAAGGACAAATAATTGAATCTCAAAAACAAATAGAAGACATTTTTAATATTAAATGTAGTTCTTTTGCTTATCCTTTTGGTTTTTTTGATAATCAAGATGTAGAAATTCTAAAAAATTCATCTTATACAAATGCAACAACAGTAGTTAATGGTGTTTATGACAAAACAAAATATTCAGATTTTTTGGTTCCCCGAATTATGATAAGTGGAAGACAAGGTATATTTTCTTTTATTCTAAAAATAAAAAAGGGAAGAAGTAGATGAAAATATGTTATTTTTCATGTTCAACTATTTATGGTGGAGTAGAAAAAATAGTTGTTGATACTCTAAATGAAATTTCAAAATATAATGATTGTTGTTTAGTTGTTCCAAAAGGGTGTTTATATAAAGAAAAATTATCTTCAAGTGTAAAAATTTATGAGTATAACTCTTATGATAAAAGATATAATATTTTTTTATATTTAGAACTATACAAAATATTCAAAAATTATGATATTGTTCATTCTCATGCTGCGAAAGCTTCTCAAATTACATATATTTTAAGTAAATTTCTTCCTTTTATTCATATTGCAACAAAACATAATATTAGAAAGGGAAAAATTTTTAATAAAATAAAAAATGTAATTAGCGTTTCTGCTGAAGTTGCAAAAACAATAACTCATCTTTCAAAAATTATATATTTTGGATTAGCTTTAATAAATTTAGAAAAACAACAACAAGATATTTTTACAATAATAGCTGTTGGAAGATTGGACCCAATAAAAGGATTTGATAATTTAATAAATGAAGTTTCAAAACTAAATTTTGATTTTAGATTAAATATAATTGGCGATGGAAAACAAAAAGAAATTTTGGAAAAACTGATTGTTTCTAAAAATTTACAAAATAGAGTTTTTTTGTTGGGATTTAAAGACAATATTATTCAATATTTAAAAAATTCTGATTTACAAGTAATTTCTTCTCTTAGTGAGGGATTGCCAATTACTTTAATAGAAGGGCTTTTATATTGTCCTATTATTATTTCAACACCTGTTGGCGGAATAAAAGAAGTAATACATAAAGATTTTTTGATTGATATAAATAATTTTTCACAAAAAATTAATGACATTTATTTGCATTATGGCAAAGAGGTTGAAGATTTTGCTTTAAAACATGATTCAATGAAAGAAAAATTTAATTTTGATAATTATAAAAAAGAGTTAATTGATTATTATAAAGGATTTAATTGAGTTATATAATCTTAGTTTTAATAATGATTTTACTAATTATCTTTTCAGCAAGATACAACTGGTGGAGAATTCCTCAAAGTTATAAAAAAACAAGAGTATTAATGTATCATAGTATCAGCGAGCATGTAGGGAAAGAAAAACATAATAAATGGAGAGTAAAACCACAAGATTTTGATAAACAGATGAAGTGGTTTTCTGATAATAATTGGAATTCTTTTACTATTTCAGAGCTTGCTAAATTGGATAATATACCTGAAAAATCTTTTGTTATTACATTTGATGATGGTTTTGAAGATAATTATATAAATGCTTTTCCTATTTTGCAGAAATTCAATTTTAAAGCAACAATTTATTTAGTACCTAATCAAAAAACAAATCATTGGGAAAAAGAAAATACATCTGTTATATCAAATCTATTAGATGAAAAGCAAATAATTGAAATGCAAAACTCTGGACTAATTGAATTTGGTTCCCATACTTTATCTCATGTTAATTTATCAAAAATTAATGATGAGCAATTATTTTTAGAACTTGAGAAATCTAAAAAAGAAGTAGAAAATATCACTAAAAAAGAGTGTGAAGCTTTTGCTTATCCTTATGGGAAATTTGATGATAAAATAGTTGAGTCTACCAAAAAAGTTGGATATAAAAATGCAACAGTTGTAAAAAGAGGTTTATTTAATAAGGGTGATAATATTTTTACAATCAAGAGAATAGGGATTTTAGGAACAGAAAGTTTTTTTGATTTTCTTTTAAAAATAACAAGAATTAGGAATAAATTATGATTAATGCATCTGTTTATATCATTTGTAAAAATGAAGAAAAACATATAAAAAGAGTTCTTGAAAGTGTTAAAGATTTTGATGAGATAATTATTGTTGATAGTGGAAGTACTGATAGAACTTTAGATATTGTAAAAGATTACACAAATAATATTTATCACAAAGATTGGCTTGGTTTTGCTGTACAAAAAGAATATGCGCGAAGTTTATGTAATAAAGAATGGGTTTTAAATCTTGATGCTGATGAACAATTAACTAATGAGCTTAAAAACGAAATAATAAAAACAATTGATGAAAATAAAATTGATGGATTAAATATAAAGATTTCTAGTTCATATCTTGGAAAATTTAATAATGAAAAATCAAAATTTAATAGAAGAGTTAGATTTTTTAGAAAAGATGTTGGACACTATCCTGAAAAATTAGTGCATGAATCAATAACAATAAATGGAAAAATAAGAAATGCAAATGGTTTTATTTATGATTATGGAACTATTGATTTAAAAACACATCTATCCAAAATAAATGATTATTCAAGTTTAAGAGCAGAAGAAAAATTCAATAAAAATAAAAAAGCTTCTATGGTAAAACTTTTATTTGTTTTTCCTTTATCTTTTTTTAAATCGTTTTTTATAAAAAGAGGATTTTTTAATGGAACAAGAGGATTTATAGCAGCTATTAATAACTCTTTTTATGCATTTTTAAAGGAAGCAAAACTTTATGAGTTAAATAATAACAAAGAGAAAAAATGAACCCAAAAATATCAATTTCATATAAAACAAAAAATATTATAATCGATGAATTATCTAAGCAGGATAATATTGAAATATTAAAAGAATCAGGTTTTATAAAGAGTTTATTTAGTAAAAAAAAATATGCGGATGTATATTTTCATTCTGCCAATTTAGATGAAAAGTCTATTGAAAATATTAAAAATGCAAAAATGACAATAGTAAACTCTTTTGCTTCAATGAATGAAATTATTGCAAAAACAAAAATTTCTCACGAAAAAGTAAAAGTTATTTATCCAAGTGTTGATATTGAGTATAAAAAAACAAAAGATGTTAAATTAAAACTTTGTGAAGAATTGCAAATTGATTCAAAAAATAAGCTTATATTTTTTACTGCAAAAAACTTCAAAACATCTGGTGTTAAAGAGTTTTTGGATATTTGCTCAAAAATTACATATGAAGATTTTAGTGTAATAATTGCAGGTTCTAAAAATCAAATATATTCATTAAACTTTCAACTACAAAAATATCCTAAGCTTGAAGGTAAATTAATTTTACTCGAAGACTACAAAAACATGGATGATTTATTTTTGGCTTCAGATATTTTTATTTTACCAACTTATAATAAATCTTTTTCTTCAAATATTGTAAAAGCTATGTTTTGTAGGTGTGCTGTTTTTCTTAGCCTTGAGAATGATGCAAAAGAGATTGTAGATGTTTTTGCTTCTATGGATAGCCCTACAGACCCGAGCATGATGTTTAAAGTGGATGCAATTTTAAAAGGTAGAGATGATTTAAAACTAATAAAAAATGAAAATAGAAAGCTAGCGAGTGAGTTCAGTTTAGCCAATAATTTAGTAAAAATAAATACTATTATAGGAAATATTTAAATTTAACTTAAGAAAAAAAAGGTACAATACGCAAATATTTTTCACTATAGAAGGAATAAAAATGTCAAGAAGATGTGCAATATCTGGAAAAGGGCCTATGTCTGGAAACAACGTAAGTCATGCTAAAAACAGAACAAAAAGAAGATTTTTACCAAACATTAGAACAGTTAGAGTTACACTTGAAGATGGAACTACAACTAAACTAAAAGTTTCTGCAAAAGAGTTAAGAACTCTTAAAAAACACTCATAAGAAGGCGCTAGAAAAGTGCTTTCATGAGCATCTTTACTAGAGTAAAGAAGGCGATTGGCTGGGAAATAAGACGAGCCAAACCTCAATACGATTTAAATCCCTTAATTTATTCTCAATTAAAACCTTTTAGACTACCTTTAATTTTGATCCAAATCATTATGATGATAGGAACTTTGGGTTATGTTTGCATTGAAGATTATTCAATAATGCATGCCATTTTTCAATCTGCATATACTTTAACAAACACAGGATTTGGTGCCTTAAATGAATCAAACTTCAGCAATTTAGGAATAGTATTTACTGTTACATTAATGTTTGCTGGATTTACGATATTATATATTTCAATAGGTATTGTTATTGATGTTATAGCAAATGGTACTTTAATAGCTTTATCAAAGGAAAGAAGAATGCTTTATAAAATAGCTAGATTAAGAAGACACTTCGTGATTTGTTATCACAACGAATATACAGCTCAATTAGCAAGACAATTTAGAGAAAATCATATTCCTTTTGTTGTTGTTGACCCAAGTGAGGATCTTGAACAAATAGCAAAAGAGAATAACTATCCGTATTTTGTAAAAGAAGAACCATATAAAGAAATTGCTTTTTTAAAATCTCATTTAAGTTCAGCAAAAGGTGCTATTTCATTATCAAAAAATATTTCGGATAATATTACTTTAATTGCATCGGTTAGATTGTATGAAAAAGAGTTAGGAAGAAGTCCTTTTTTGATTATTTCAAATGCTGAAACACAAAATGAAAAAATAAGACTTCAGAAACTTGGAGCTGATAAAGTTGTTGCAACTCCCTCACTTATGGCAAAAAGAGTAAGTGCTATGGCTATAAGACCTGACATGGAAAATGTTCTTGATGAATTCTTGTATAAAAGAGATACACCTATTGATATGGAAGAGATTTTTGTAAAAGATACTTCTTGGGTAGTTAATAGAGAACTTCAAGATTTACATTTAAGAGATAGATTAAAAGTTTCAATAATTGGTATTACAGAGGAAAAAGGCAAGTTTATTCAAATGCCAAAAGGAACAACTTTGATAAATACTAATTGTAAATTATTATTAGTTGGTTCTCAAAAAGGTATTGCAAGAGCTAAAAAGATTATAAATTTAACAAAGCAACCGGAGGATATATAAAATTATGTTTACGATTTTACCAATAAAAGGTTATATTGACCAAATAGATGGTTTTTACTGTGATGGAATTTACGCTGGACTTAAGCCAAATGGAAATAATGATTTAGGATTTATTTATACTAAAAAGCCTTGTACTGTCGCTGCTATTTTTACAGAAAATAGATTTCAAGCTGCTCCTTTAAAGCATTTTTTACAATATGAAGAAGATTTTAAAACAAATTTTGTATTGATTAATTCAAAAAATGCAAATGCGCTTACAGGAAGAAAAGGTATTGAAGATATTAATACTTTGTTTTCAAAATTAGATTTTGGCTCTTTAAAATTGGTAAATCCTATTATGAGTAGTACGGGAGTTATTGGAAATCCTCTTCCTATTGAAAAAATTGTTGCAGGTGCAAAAAGATTTGATTTAAGTGCTAAAAATGGTGAAAATCTTAGTCGAGCAATAATGACAACTGATGCTTACCCAAAATCTTGTATGTATGAAGTAAAACTAGAAGATGGAAGTTCATTTAAAATAGGTGCTATTGCTAAGGGTGCTGGAATGATAAATCCAAATCTAGCAACTATGCTTTGTTTTATTTGTACAGATGCTGCTGCCCCTTATGAAGATATTAAAGAAGCTTTAAAAATAAATAGTGAAACAACTTTTAATGCAATATCTGTTGATGGTGATACTTCAACAAATGATACAGTAATGGTTTTATCAAATGGTAATTCAAATGCCTATGATAAAGAAGCATTTGCAGAAGTATTAAGATTAGTTATGTATGATATGGCTATGTTAATGGTTGCAGATGGTGAAGGTGCAAAAAAAGTAGCTGCATTTGAAGTTATAAATGCGGCTACGAAAGAGCAAGCAATGATTGCTGCAAAAGCTTTATCAAACTCATTACTTGTTAAAACTGCACTTTTTGGAGAAGATCCAAATTTTGGAAGAATTGCTTCAACTATTGGTGCTTCAAGAATTGATTGTGATGATGAAAAATTAGTAATTTCATATAATGATGTTGTTGTATTTAACAAAGGTGAAATTTGTTTTGATGAGCAGATAGAAGCAAAAGCTGGTGAAGTTTTGAAAAAAGATAAATATAAAATTATTTGTGATATTGGATTAGGCGATGGCTGTTTTACTGCTTATGGATGTGATTTAGGTTATAAATATGTTGAGATTAATGCGGATTACAGAAGTTAAGTAATTAATAACTTTACAAATATTAAGCACATTGATGGTATAATCATAATATCAAATTTAAATATATAGGATGTAAAATGTTTCATGAATATAGAGATTTAATCACTGAATTAAAACAAAAGGATGCGCATTTCCATAAGCTTTTTGAAAAGCACAATGAGCTAGATGATGTTATTGCAAAACTTGAAAATTCACATGCTGATCAATTTGAAATTGAAGCAAACAAAAAAGAAAAACTAAAATTAAAAGATGAAATTTACGCTTATTTAGTTAAACATAAAAAAGAAGATTAATTTTCAAATTAATTCATAAAAGGGGATGAAAGCTTAGGCTTTCATCCCCTTTTTTTTAATAAAAAAATCTATTACAACTTAGACTAAGTCCTTTTTAGATAAAATAATACAATTTTATATTACAAAGGCCTTTTTTTATGGAAAACCTTTTCGAAAATCAAGATATTATAGACATAAATATTGAAGACTCAGTTAAAGCTTCTTATTTAGATTACTCTATGAGTGTTATTATTGGTCGTGCTTTACCTGATGCAAAAGATGGTTTAAAGCCTGTGCATAGAAGAATTTTATTTGCTATGCACGATTTGAATATTACTTCAAAATCTGCTTATAAAAAATCAGCAAGAATTGTTGGAGATGTTATTGGTAAGTACCACCCACATGGAGATATGTCAGTTTATGATGCATTAGTAAGAATGGCTCAAACTTTCTCAATGAGAGCACCACTTGTTGATGGTCAAGGAAACTTCGGTTCTATTGATGGTGATAGTGCAGCTGCTATGAGATATACCGAAGCTAGAATGACAAAAATAGCTGAAGAAGTTTTAAGAGACTTAGATAAAGATACCGTAAACTTCACTCCTAACTATGATGATACAATGAAAGAACCGTCAGTTCTTCCTACTCGAGTACCAACGCTTCTATTAAACGGAAGTGAAGGAATCGCAGTAGGAATGGCAACTAAAATTCCTCCTCATAATATAAATGAATTATTGGAAGCAGTTTTATATACAATAGATAATCCAGATGTTACAGCAGATGAATTAATGCAATTTATCAAAGGTCCAGATTTTCCAACAGGTGGAACAATTTTTGGTAGACGAGGAATCATCGATGCATATAATACAGGTCGAGGACGTGTAAGAATTAGAGCTAAACATCATATTGAAACAAGAGGTAAAAAAGAGATTATAGTTCTTGATGAATTACCTTATCAAGTAAATAAATCAAGACTTATTGAACTTATTGCAAATCTTGCGAAAGATAAACAAATTGATGGTATTTCAGAAGTTAGAGATGAATCAGATAGAGAAGGTATTAGAGTTGTAATTGAACTTAAAAAAGATGCAATGAGTGAAATAGTTTTAAATAACTTATATAAATCAACTCCAATGGAAACTACATTTGGGATTATTTTATTGGCTGTTTATAATAAAGAACCAAAAGTATTTACATTACCTCAATTATTAAATGTTTTTTTATCTCATAGAAAAACTGTAATTATTAGAAGAACAATTTTTGATTTAGAAAAAGCAAAAGCAAGGGCGCATATTTTAGAAGGTTTAAAAATTGCTTTAGATAATATTGATGAAGTTGTAAAAATCATCAGAGCTAGTGCAAATGACCAAGAAGCAAAAGATAGTTTACAAAATAGATTTGGTTTAAGTCCAATTCAATCACAAGCTATTTTAGATATGAGACTAGGAAGATTAACAGGGCTTCAAAGAGATAAATTAGAAGCTGAATATCAAGAATTAATGATTTTAATTGCTGAATTAGAAGCTATTTTAAAATCAGAAGAAAAATTAAATGAAATTATCAAAGAAGAATTAACTGATATTCAAGAAAGATTCTCAAGTGATAGAAGAACTGATATTGAAGATTCTTATGATGAAATTGATATTGAAGATTTAATTCCAAATGAACCAATGGTTGTTACAATCACACATAATGGTTATGTAAAAAGAGTTCCAATCAAATCTTATGAAAAACAAAGACGTGGTGGAAAAGGTAAAGTGGCCGTGACTACTCACGATGATGACTTTATTGAGAAATTCTTCGTAAGTAATACACACGACACTTTAATGTTTGTTACAAATATGGGACAATTATATTGGTTAAAAGTTTACAAAATTCCAGAAGGAAGTAGAACTGCAAAAGGTAAAGCAGTTGTTAATTTAATTAACCTAAGACCTGATGAAAAAATTATGGAAATTATTCCAACTCCTGATTTTGATGAGTCAAAATCATTAGTATTCTTCACAAAAAATGGTGTAATTAAAAGAACATCATTAAGTGAATTCTCAAATATTAGATCAAATGGTGTAAGAGCAATTGTTCTTGATGATTTAGATGAAATAGTAACTGCAAAAATTGCAGATGTTGAAACTCAATATTTAATGATTTTTACAAGTATGGGACAATGTATCAGATTTGAAATCGAAAAAACAAGAGACCAAGGAAGATCAACAAGAGGTGTAAGAGGTATCAAGTTCAAGCATGATATTGACTTTGTTGTAGATGCTGATGTTGTAACTAATGAAGAACAAGAATTATTAACTGTATCTGAAAAAGGTATTGGAAAAAGAACAACTGTAAGTGAATATAGACTTACAAATAGAGCAGGTTCTGGAGTTATATCAATGAAATTGTCTCCAAAAACAGGTAATGTTATTGGTGAAGTTTTAGTTGATGACACTCAAGATTTAATGTTATTAACTTCAATTGGAAAAATGATTAGAGTTGATATGCAGTCAATTAGAAAAGCTGGAAGAAACACAGCTGGAGTAATAATTGTAAATGTTGATAAAAATGATAAAGTTGTATCAATTGCAAAATGTCCAAAAGAGGATGAAGAGATAGAACTAGATGAAAATGGTAATATTATAAGATATACAGAAGATGGCGAGATTATAGAATCAATTGTAATTAATTCTGAGATGAGTAAAGCATCTACATTGTTAGATGTAATAGAAAAAGATAATTTAGAAAAAGAAGAGGAAGAATAGAAAAATGAGAAAGTTTAATGTTGCAGTTGTTGGAGCTACTGGTGCAGTTGGGGAAGAATTATTTAGAGTTTTAGAAGAATATAATTTTCCTATTAATAAATTAATACCATTGGCAAGTTCAAGAAGTGCTGGCTCAAGAGTTGAATTTAAGAATAAAGAGATTACAGTTTTAGAATTAACTGAAACTTGTTTTGAAGAGAATGATGTTGAAATTGCATTTTTTAGTGCAGGTGGTTCAGTGTCAGAAAAGTATGCAAAATTTGCAGTTGAAGCAGGTGCTGTAGTAATTGATAATACAAGTCACTTTAGAATGGACCCAAAAGTTCCTTTAGTTGTTCCTGAAGTAAATCCAGAAGATATTAAATTGTGGAGAGAAACAGGAATTATTGCAAATCCAAATTGTTCAACTATTCAAATGGTTTTATCTTTAAAACCACTTGATGAATTATATGGTATTAAAAGAGTAGACGTATCAACTTATCAAGCAGTTTCAGGCGCTGGAAAAACTGGTATGGAAGAATTAGTTAAACAAATGCAAGCTTTTTTTGCGTTTAGTTTAGATGAAGCAGAAGTAAAAGCATTTCCTCATCAAATCGTTTTAAATGTAATCCCACAAATTGACGTTGCTACTGATAATGGTTTTACAAAAGAAGAGATGAAAATGATAAAAGAAACTCAAAAAATTATGCACAAAGAGATGCAAATTGCAGCAACTTGCGTAAGAGTACCAGTTTTAAGATCTCATAGTGAATCTTTAACAGTAACTTTTAATGAAAATGTAGATGTTGATTTAGATAAAGTAAGAGAAGTATTAAGTAACTTTGAAAATGTAGAAGTTCTTGATGATTTAAAAAATAATAAATATCCAATGCCAATTATCTCAACTGATACTGATATTACTTATGTTGGAAGAATTAGAAAAGATATTTATTCTGCAAATGTAATTCATTATTTTAATGTTGCGGATCAAGTAAGAGTTGGAGCTGCTACAAATGCAGTTAGAATTGCTCTTAAATGGGTTGATCTGGAAAATGATATCTAATGTTAGAAAAATTCTTTGAAAATGCAATGTGGCAAACAAGATTATTCGTCTTGTTTGCTGTAATATTTGGATTGTTTGGTTCAATAACACTTTTTATAGTGGGTTCAGTGGACATTTTTGAAGTTTTAAAATATACAATAAATGTGTATTCAAATGGATTACATCCGGAAAAATTTCATGAAGAAATAGTAAGTAAAATAATAGGTGCAGTTGATTTATATTTGATCGCAGTAGTTATGCTGATTTTTTCATTTGGTATTTATGAGTTATTTATTTCTAAAATAGATGCAGCTTGTAATGAAGATAATGAAAATTGTAGTACGATTTTAGCTATTCATTCACTTGATCAATTAAAAGATAAAATAGCAAAAGTTATAATAATGGTTTTAGTTGTAAATTACTTTCAAAGAGTTTTGCATACAACTTATCAATCACCATTAGAGTTATTATATTTTGCACTAGCAATTACAGCATTAGCTGTAGGACTTTACTTTTTAGGTAAAGTTGGAAAACATTAAAAGGGTAAAAAATGTCAAAAATATTTGTAGATGCATGTTTTAGAAAACCAACTCCTTATACTCCTGTATGGATGATGAGACAAGCAGGAAGATATCTTCCTGAATATATGAAAGTAAGAGCACAAGCTGGAAATTTTTTGAATCTTTGTCATAATCCAGAACTTGCAGCTGAAGTTACTATTCAACCACTTGATATTGTAGGTGTTGATGCGGCAATTTTATTTTCAGATATTTTAGTAGTTCCAAATGAAATGGGAATGCACCTTGATTTTATCAAAGGTGAAGGTCCAATTTTTAAAGATCCAATTGTTACTGAAGCAGATGTTGATGCTTTATTAGGTGGTGAAGCTGCTGCTGATAAATTAACTTACGTTTATGAGACAATTAAACTTTTGAAACAACAATTACCTGAGGATAAAGCTCTTATTGGTTTTACAGGAGCACCTTGGACACTTGCTACTTATATGATTGAAGGACAGGGGACAAAAACTTATAATCTTTGTAAAAAAATGATGTACTCAAACCCTGAACTTTTACATAAAATACTAAAAAAAGTGACTGAAGTTGTAAAGTTTTATATGGAAAAACAAATTCAATCAGGTATTGATGTAGTTCAAATCTTTGATTCTTGGGCATCTGCAATTGAACCTTCAATGTATGATGAATTCTCATGGAAATATATGGTTGAAATTTCAGAATATTTAAAAGAAAAATATCCTCACATTCCAGTTATCATGTTCCCAAAAGGAATACCAGCATTTTTAGATAAAGTTTATGGAAACTTTGATGTATTTGGTGTTGATTGGGGAACTCCAATGGCACTTGCTAAAGAGAAATTAGGAAGTAAGTACGTACTTCAAGGAAATATGGAACCATGTAGATTATATTCAAAAGAGAAAACAACAAAATGTGTTGAAGCTTTACAAAATATAATGCAAGGTGATGGACATATCTTTAATCTTGGACATGGAATATTACCAGATGTTCCAGTTGAAAATGCAATTCACTTTGTAAAAGAGTGTCAAAGAGTAAGTAAAAAATAATCTAACTAACATAAGTGAGAATTTTCTCACTTATACTATCAGAAAGAAAAAATCATGTCATATTCAAATTCTATTATTTTTGGACCAATTCCCTCAAGACGATTTGGTATATCTTTAGGTGTTGATTTATCACCAGGAAAAAAACAGTGTAATTTTGATTGTTTATACTGTGAATTAGAAGGCGCTAAAACAGTTGATAAAATGGATGAATATCCAAGTGTTGAAAATATTATTAATGAGATTAAAAATAGTTTTGAAACACATCCTAAAATAGATGTTATAACACTAACAGCAAATGGTGAACCAACTTTATATCCCAAATTAGATGAATTGATTACTGAAATAAATAAAATCAAATCAAACACAAAAACTCTGATTTTATCAAATGGAAGTACCATATATAAAAAAGAGATTTACGATGCACTTTTAAAAATTGATATTGTAAAACTATCACTTGATTGTATAAGTGAAAAATGTTTCAAAAAACTTGATAGGGTAAATAGCAGTGTTGAAACACAAAAAATTGTTCCAGCGATGATAGATTTTTCAAAACAAACAAAAAATGATTTAGTATTAGAGATTTTATTTGTAAAAGATTTAAATGACAAAATAGAAGAGATAGAGTTGCTTAATGAAGCGATAAATCAAATTAAGCCTAAAAGAGTAGATATAGGAACAATCGACAGACCACCAGCTTATGAGGTGAAACCTGTAACTTATGAATTTTTAGAAAATGTTGCTAGTGAGTTTAAAAATATTAATGTAAATATTGTTTATAAAAATAGACCAAAATCTATACAAATATACTCAGAAGATGAAATAATTAAGATGCTAAAAAGAAGACCATTAACCGCTGAAGATATAGAAAATATGTTTGATGAACAATCAAAAGAAACTTTAAATGATTTAATTAAAAGCAATATAATTACTATTGTAAATAGTAGTGGAGTTGAATTTTATAAAAATTTGTTGAAATAGTTTTTCTGACTTGACAATTAAGTATTTTTTTACTATAATTCTAACCCATTAAAGATGAAGTCAAAATCCGGCATAGCTCAGCGGTAGAGTAGATGACTGTTAATCATTTGGTCCCAGGTTCGAATCCTGGTGCCGGAGCCACTTCTTTTTTTAATCAACAAAAAATCAATTTAGTAGACAATCTTTAAAAATATTTCACTTTTGAATTAATTTTTTAATATACTCATTACCTGATGGTAACTTCTATACTAAAAAATTAATTTGCCTTAAATTCTTTCGAAATCTTATTCATTAAATTGATTTAAATAATTAAGTTCTGAATTTGTATAATAGTTAATAAAATATAAGGGATTAAAATGTCAACATGGGGACTATATTGGATAGTAGTTGAATCAGCACCTATAGAAAATTGCCTAGTAGTAGCAAAAAATTCTAGAAGTGCTGCTTGTTACGAAGAATCTAATAGTGGGTTAATAGATATGATGCTGTTGCTGAAAGAATAATTGAAATTCCCAAAGAATTAATTGAAATAATAAAAAAAGAAAATAATGATATATTAAATTGGCCTAACTATGTAAGAGAAGATGATTTAGTTTGTAAATATTTTGCTATAAATTTTAATTGGGTTAATGGAATAGAAACAATATTTTTTAAAGATAAAAAATTTACTATTGGATCATTTGAAGAAACTTATATAAATAAAGAACCAGAATTAGTACATTCTGTAGCAGATTATTTAGTTAAGCTAGAAGAATATAAAAATACTGATAATATTTATAGAGGACAAAATAATTGTATGTGGGAATTAAAGCCTAAAATATTTAGAGATAATTTTATACTAAAAAATAAATTTAACAAATTGAAAGAATATGAAGTCTGGTTATTAGAACAATTTAAAAGAAAAGCATTCCCCTATATAAAGAGAATTCCAGAAAATGATTGAGAATGGCTTTCTTTATCACAACATTATGGTTTAGCAACAAGGTTATTGGATTGGAGCACTAATCCATTAGTTGCATTGTTTTTTGCTACTTATCAGAGTTTATGTGAAAATGATGCAATAGTTGTAATTTATAATCATGGCGAGTCTCCATTTAAATTAAGTGATTATGCAAGTCCATTTGATACATCTGATAGGTTAATTTATGAACCTAGTTTTATTGATGATAGGATAAGGTCGCAACATGCTATTTTTACAATTGAACCTGAAAATTCACAAGATGTAAAAGACTCTTTAAATAGGAATATTCATAGTATTTTAATATCAGTTGATTCAATTAAAAATATTAGAACTGAGCTATCAATATTAGGTTATAACGAATATACAATGTTTCCAAGTTTAAGTACGGTATGTAGCGAATTAAATAATTAAGATAAGAGTATATTAACGGCTATTATAGGGTTGAAATTTGCATAGAGGAGAGACTAACTTTTAATTGGAGCTTTTTTCAATAGTTGAATTTAATTATAGGTAAATTTATAAAGTCTTAATAAGAATGGTCAAAGGCTAGTGTTCAACTACTAGCCTTTAGAATTGGTTTATTACTTTAATTTCTCAGCCACAAGTTCATTAACAACTTGTGGATTTGCTTTTCCACCAGTAGCTTTTAATACTTGTCCAACAAAAAAGCCTAACAGTTTTGTATTACCTGCTTTGAATTTTTCTACATTGTCTGGATTTTTTGAAATGATTTCATCAATAATAGGTAAAATAATACTTGTGTCACTTATTTGAACTAAACCTTTATCTTCAACAATTTTTGAAGGATTTACTCCAGTTTGAGTCATCTCTTCAAATATTTGTTTTGCAATTTTATTTGAAATGATTTCATCATCTACCATCTTAATAAGTTCAGCTATTTGAGATGCTGTGAATTTTAACTCATTTGCTTGTTTTTCTTTTAGTTCTTTTGCTATTTCATTTACTACAATATTTGCTATTGAAACAGGGCTATTAAGCTTTGATAATGTTTCTTCATAGAATGATGAAAGTTTTTCATCCCTTGCAAGAATATTTGCTACTTCACTATTTAGATTAAGTTCATTCGTGTATTTATCAAAAAGTGTTTTTTGCTCTTCACTCATAGGTACAACTTCACCAATAACTTGTAAATTCTTAGTTTCTTGTTTAGGTGTTGATTCAGTTTTATCTATATTTTCAACTACTTTTGTTTTTTTAGCCCAAGAATCTTTTAATCCTACAATTTTATTAAATACAGGTTTTTCATCTGTATAATCAATTGGGTCTGCATAAAAATACCCTTGTCTTTCAAATTGGAATCTAACATCTGCACTATCCGTGATAACAGCTGGCTCAACAAGTGCATTTTTAATAACATGTAATGAATCAGGATTTAAATCTTCAAGTCCATCAGGAGCTTCGCAAGAGTATAATCTGTCATATAGTCTTACTTCGATTTCTTTTGCTTTCGCTGCATCAACCCATTGGATTGCACTTTTAACTTTGATACCACTTGTATCTGAACCACTTTTTGAAGTAGGGGTGTATTCTGCTTTTATCTCAATAATATTTCCATTTGCATCTTTTATTATCTCTTTGCATGTGATAATATATGCATGTCTTAAACGCACTGGCTGTTCTAGTGTTAGACGATTATAATCTTTTGGAGGATTTTCTTCAAAATCTTCTCTTTCAATATAAATTACTTTTGAAAAAGGTATTTTTCTTGAACCCTCTTTAGGTACATCATGTGGATAATATGAAGCTTCAATCTCTTCACTTCCTTCATAATTTTCAATAGTTACTTTAAGTGGCTCAAGTACACACATAACTCTTGGAACTTTTGTATTTAAATCATCTCTGATACAAAATTCAAGTTGCGAAACATCAACCATCGAGTTTGCTTTTGCAATTCCAATTTGGTCACAGAAGTTTAAAATAGACTCAGGTGTATAACCTCTTCTTTTATATCCTGCAATTGTTGGAAGTCGTGGATCGTCCCAACCATTTACATAATTACCATTTACAAGCTCTAAAAGTTTTCTTTTACTCATAACAGTATAGTTTATACCTAAACGTGCAAATTCATGTTGATAAGGTCTTGGAGGAACAAGATTAAGTGTATCTAATACCCAATCGTAAATATCACGATTATTTTCAAATTCTAGTGTACAAATAGAATGTGAAACTCCTTCAATATAATCAGATAAACAATGTGCAAAGTCATACATAGGGTAAATACACCATTCATCTTGTGTTCTAAAATGGTGTGCATGTCTAATTCTATATAAAAGAGGATCTCTCATTTTCATATTGGCTGCACTCATATCTATTTTTGCTCTTAAAATATGTTCACCTTCTTTGAATTCACCTTTTTTCATTCTATCAAGTAAATCCAAGTTCTCTTCGATAGAACGCTCTGCGTAAATACTTCTACGACCAGCTTCGTTAACAGTCCCTCTGTATTCTCTAATCTCTTCTTCATTAAGACTATCAACATATGCTTTACCCATTTTAACAAGTTCAACAGCATAATCATATATTTTAGGAAAATAATCAGATGTAAAATATACATTATCATTCCAGTCAAAACCAAGCCATTTAACAGCATCTTTAAGTGCTTCAACATATTTTGTGTCTTCAGTAGTTGGATTTGTATCATCCATTCTAAGGTTACAATAGCCATTATAATCACGTGCAATACCAAAATTTATGCAGATAGATTTTGCATGTCCTATATGTGGGAATCCATTTGGTTCTGGAGGAAATCTTGTAATCACTTCTTTATATTTGCCAGACTTCAAGTCTTCATCAACTATTGTACGTAAAAAATCTTTGTGCTCACTCATTATTATTAAACCTTTGATTGTGAAACTATATTAGATTTGTATTTTATCAAATAAGTGCTTAGATAAACAGTTTAATTTTTTAGATCTATTTAAGAGGTAAAAGGTAAGATAAAGTCATTATATATGTATTCCAATTATTGTTATTGGTATATAAATTTAAATTAAAAGGATTGAAAAGGCAAAAAAGATAATAAATAAAATTATTAAACTATTAAAACACAATATAAATAAAGTCAATATTAAAAAAAATCACAAAAAAACAATAAATTATAAAATTTGTACAAAAACCTCTTGACAAAGGTAAGGGAATCTATTATAATTCCCGTCCAATTTGACTGGAACGTCAGCAACTAAGAAGTTGATGAGAAGCGTTGTAATCGAAGATGGATGATCTTTAAAAATAATTATAACGTTTGTAAAGGTAAT
>JBGSBO010000015.1:0-34514 GCA_041730535.1 Minisyncoccia bacterium | reverse complement strand
TAATGAAACTAATCCAATCAGAAATCCATCCAAGAAAAACAAATGAATACAAAAAAGAGATTTTAGGAAAAGCAACTTACTCTATTTCTGATTTAAAAAAACAATTAGGAATCATTACAAATGATTTACACAACTATATTGCAACTCAAGGTTATTTTTTAAGTGGTTATATTGTTGTTTTAAGTGGTCATTATAGCTCTCTTGGAGTTTTTAAACATCAAGACTTTACAGAAGCTCAACACGAAAAAGCAAGAGAAACTATGAAATATTTAGAAATTGAACATCTAGCAGATAAATATGTTCAAGAAATGTCAACTGGGGAGCTGAGAAAATGTATAGTTGCTCGAGCATTAATCCATGACCCAAAAGCTTTTATACTTGATGAACCAACTGTTGGACTTGATATAAAAGCTCAAATAAATTTTATTAAAATGATTCAAAAGTTATCAAAAAGTTGCTCAATAATCCTTGTAACTCACCACTTAGAAGAGATTTTTGAAGAGATACAAAATGTAGCTTTGATTTATAATAATACAATCTATAAAAGCGGAAAAAAAGAGGATATTTTAACAAGCGAAAATCTATCAGAAATATTTGATACAAATGTGCATATCAATGTAAAAAACAACAGATATTTTGTGGAAGAGATTTTTTAATCTCTTTCACATCTTATTTTAAATCAAAAATAGTTACTTTACTTCCTATCATTTGAGGCATGAAAATCTTTTTTGATTTTTCATCAATCCAAAAATCAGCAGCACCCATAAAAAGCTCAGCTTCCAAAACTGATTCTTTTTTTGTTTTTAAATCATAAACTCTAATAATTCCAGTTTTTTTTGCATTTCCCCAATCACTAACATAAACTTTATTTCCAACTTTAGTAACTCCGTCTAAAACACCCTCAAAAGTTCCAAGTTGTGTTAGTTTGTTATTATCTTTTAAATCGATTTTATATAACTTTCCTTTTCCATCAAACATATTTTGTGTTGTACTTCCAAGTTGCGCTGCGTATAAAATACCATCTTCATAAAAAAGTCCATTTGCCACTGTAAAATCCATCAATTTTTTGTAGCTTTTATTTGAAATATTTACTTCATAAATAGCACTTGTATCACTTGCACCTATAAATAATGTATTTGAATCTTTTACTGTAATATCATTTAAAAAATTTACACCTTCAAAAACTACATTAAAAACCTCTTTTTTTGTCTGCAAATCAAAACCTCTTAGAGTATTTATATCAGCCACAAATAAAGTATTTCCAACTATTCCCATACCTTTTGGTGCGTCTAATCCATCTATAAAATGTAACTCTTTAATTTTTCCATTTATGTCTAATTTTGAGATAAATCCATCACCATCTTTTAAAGTTGGTTTTAACTCTTTTCCAACATTTGATACATATAAATCACTTTTATTTACAATAGTGCTTTCAGGTGAAGAAAATCCCTCTACTGTAACTGTACTTGCGAAACCTAAAATTGCCGTTGTTATTAGTGATAATGCTATTTTTTTCATATTATTCCCTTTTTTGTTTATAGGAAAAGTATATCAGTTATTTTTATATTTTGTTTATCTGTAAAGTTTAACTATTTGTCTATAAAGCTAGGATTTGCATTAAACTGTTTTTTATAAACTCTAGAAAAATGAGCATGGGTTTTAAATCCTACACTCAAAGCTGCTGTTCCCACATCATATCTTAACTCTTGAATTAGGAATTTTCCTTTTTCAACTCTTTTTTTCAAAATCCATTGCATTGGAGTCTCTTCAAAGATTGATTTAAACTCACTTTTAAAACCACTAAGACTTCTACCACTTAGTTTTGCAAATTCTTCAAGGTTTAAATCTTTTTCAAAATTTGCTTCCATAAAACTTTTTAAATCACTTTTATCAAAAATTAGATTTTGACAAAAGCTTATAAAATTCTCTTTTGAGTCTGTACCCAAAATCAAAAGTATCAGCTCTTTTAGTTTTAAAGTGATTAATTCTTCTGTAAATTTTGGTTTGTTTTCTAAATAATTTTTCAAAGTATCAACGCTATTTTGTAAAAAAGCATCAACAGGAAACTTGAATATATTTTTTGTATCAATATTTCTATTAGTATTGAGTTTAAAAGGAAGTTCAGATATAAGTTTTCGCATCAAGTGATGATCAAAAAATATCAGTAAACACTTATATTCTGTTTCCCCAACAACTTCACTCATTACATATTCACCCTTAGTAATAAAAAAAGCCTCACCAGATTGAACCTCTATATCACCATCAACCGTATGTAAAATTTTTGTGCCACTATATACAATATTCAAAAGATTGCAAGGAATGACAAAAGAGTGTTTATAGTTGTTTTCAAGGGCACAAAACTTAGCTAATACAATATCTTTTGTGATAATCGAATCTTTACAATGATGTTCTTTTATGTATTCTATTGCGTTCATAAATTAACTCTAATTTTCAAGTGCTTGTTTTACAGCTTCAATTGAATGGATATGAGTTGTATCAAAAAGTTTAACTTTTGTATCTTCATTTTTTATCAGCATTCCAATTTCTGTACAACCTAAGATTACACCTTGTGCACCTTTTGATACTAAATCATCAATAATTCTTAAATACTCTTTTTTAGAATCCTCTTTTACAATACCCAAACATAACTCTTCAATATTTTTTTCTATTTGAGGTAAAACTTTATGCATTGTATTAGTACAAAGTACTATAAAATCTGCACTTGCATTTTGTATATTTTTTGAAGCTTGTGATAGTATCTTTGCTGTTTCATCCCAATTTCCATAGTGTTGTAGCTTTTCTATTTCATCAAAATCAACACTATAAAGAACTACTTTTGCACTATGTAAACCGCCTAATTGTTTTTTTACTTCTTCATTTATCAGCTTATAATACAAAGCCGTACTTTCCCAAGACATGCCACCAAGTAATCCTATTGTTTTCACGATATTTCCTGTTTATTATTATGTAATTTCAACTCTTCTTTTTGTTTTTTAGTTAATTTTGATACAACTAAACTATATGAATCATCTACCATTTCTTTTAATATCTCTTCATTCATAGTTCCATCTAAAGTTATAGTATTCCAATGTTTTTTATTCATAACTTTAAATACCATTGTATCATCACCAAAAGGAAACTCTTTTGTTGCACCTTGTTTTGACATAAATATAGATTCTATCTCTTCTAATTTCATATTAAAATCTACTCTTTTTTATTTTTTGACTCTTAATTGTTTTTAGCAAAATCAATAGCATTTTGTACAGCTTTTTTAGCTTGTGGAGAGTTTTTCCAACAAGAACTTCCAAGAATATCTGATACGATATCTGTAATCTCTTCTACACTGCTTTTTGAAAGTTCATCCAAATTATTTATACCTATTTGCTCAAATCTTTTTATAACAGTTTCACCTACAAATTTTACTTTTAATAACTCATTTTTTTCTTCTATTGGAAATGGCATTTTATTCCTTTAATAAATTAGCTTCTATTTCATCTAAAATTGGTAAACCAAAACCTCGAATAGTTTTAAATTCTATTTCCAAGCCTAAACTAGCAAGTATAATATCCAAAGTTTTAACAGAAGTATTTCCCCGCTCTCCACATTCTACTTTTCCAAGAGTAACTCTACTAATTCCACATTTAAAAATTTTCTATATGTTAATGATGCGCTATAATACTTTAATTTATTTCAAAGGCAAAATTATGGCATTACAAAAGTGGGAAATATTTCAAGATGAAGCAACAGATTTTTTAAACAATTATTTTAATGCTGATTTTACAATGGAAGGTGGATTTGACGCAACCACATCTCACATAACAGTAAGAAAAGGAATTCAATTTATAACAACTATTGAAGCTAAATTTGGTCCAACACAAGCTGGACAAATAGTATTAGAACCAGTTGATGGCAAGTTTAGATTTTGCGATAAAAGTAAAAATGAATCAAATAAATACACAGATGAGATAATAAAATATTTAAATTCAAATTATTCATCATTTAAAGGTACAAATACGGCATCTATTCATGTTGATATTTCTGATGTTACATTATTTAATTGGGTAAAAACAATTTATAGCGAAAAAAATGTTGAATGGATTATATCTTCAAATAAGTTTAATAAATTGACTTTAAAAGATTTGCTTTTCATTCCAATAAAAGAGATAGAAAACTACTTTGATATTAGCCTTGTATTTAGAAGAAAAAAAACTGGAGATACACAAATTCCTAGTAAAGACATAATAGATTTTAAAACGCAATTGGACGAAATAACTAAAGACTACCAAATAAAAAAAACTGATAACAAATATTTATTAACTACAAGTTCAAGATTATCAGATTTTAATATCGGAACTAAATATTTAGTAAGTATGACAAATGTTGATTGCCAGTATTATATAAAGAAAAAAGATATAAACACTAATCCTAATGTTATGTTTCAACTAAATTTAAAAGAAAATGTAGAATTTAAAGGTGGACTTTTTAAAGAAAATTATAAGTTATAACTTTAAAAATCACCCATTAATTTATCATTATCACTAAAATAATCAGTCATATATTCATCTTTTATTTCTAATAAAATTTTAGGATTATGAATAGCATTTTCATTTGATGTAATAATCATCTGAATTCCAATTCTATTTAACTGATGAATTGCCGAATAAATACCATCTTCATAACTGTTTTTATTTCCATCAAAAGGGCTATCAAAAGCAACAAATTTGATAAGTCTTTTTTGTGCATATGTTTCAGCTAATGCAGATGCAAAGATTAAACATAAAAGTTTTTTTATAGTAGCCTCATCATTTAAATTATCATTAGAGTTTTCATCATTTTTCACATTTATACTAAACTCTATATCATTTGAACTGTTTAAATCAATTAAAAAAGTCACCTCTTTATTTAATATTATTTTTCCATATTTTGCAACACTATATTTCAATCTATCGATAAAACGGCTGCTAATTAATGTTTTATTTTCTTCGATAACTTTTTGTAAATCATCTTGTGCACTTTTTAAAGATGTTGTATCAATACCTTCTTTTTTAATTATTTCATCAAGTTCATATTTTCTTCTTATTTTTCGCCCATCAATACCTAGAAAATTTGAGATAATAGTTTTGTATTCTATTTCATGAAGAGTTGTGTGTTTATTTAATATAAATACATCATTTTGGTTAGCTTCATCTCTTAAAAAATATGTAATATATGTTCTAAATTTATTTATAGAATAATTAACTTTATTTTCAAAAAAAGATTTAGCAATACCTAAACTACCTTTTATATTAAAATCTTTTTCATCTATAAGCATAGATTTTTCTTTTGTGATTTTTAATTCGATATTTTTACCGTTAGTTACAGGTCTTTTAATCGTTATATATCTATTAGCAGCAATTTGAAGTTCTATATAAAAAATATAATCTTTAAAATGCTCGTTCCCAAGAAAATGTTTGTCACCTAACAAACAAAAATCTATTAACTTAAAAAGACTGCTTTTCCCCACACCATTGTTTGAAGAAAGGATAAAGTTTATACCTTTGTCAAATATTATGGTTTTAAAATTTTCATTGCTTGAATATAGTTTTGATATTTTCATTTATATTTCCTTTTCATTGTCTAATTAACTCAATTCATCAAGGTTTGGCAAACCAAAACCTTGAATAGTTTTGAACTCTATTTCTAAACCTAAACTAGCAAGTATAATATCCAAAGTTTTAACAGAAGTATTTCCTAGCTCTCCACGTTCTACTTTTCCAAGAGTAACTCTACTAATTCCACATTTAAGGGCTAATTGTTCTTGTGTTAATTTTTTAGCTTCCCGTAAAGTTTTAATCTGCTGTCCAATTTCGTATAATTTCAACTGGAATCTCCTTTTGTGTTTTTTGGCTTAATGATAATTTCCAAGAATCAATCATCTTTTGCCCTATTTCGTCAAACTCTTTATTTATAGTTATATATTTTTCTAACTCTTCAATACAATCTTTTAAAACTTCTATGCAATTTTCATAAATAGTTATTGCCTCTGATTCATTTAAATAACAATTTTGTATTCCAAACTTCACAAGCTCTTTTTTACCCAACCAAAGCTTTTTACCAAGCATTGTAAGTGCTGGTTTATCTTTATGAAAATAAACTACTGTATTTACCACATCATAAGCTGGAGAAAACCATATTTTTGAAAAATTATCATTATAAAGTATCCCAAAGTTTTTAAGGTGTGCATCGCCATTTTTAAGCAAATAATTCATAATCACAACTTTATAAAAGCTTTTTATATCTTCTAATTTATTAGTTGCAATACTAAAAATTACCTTCGCAACTTGCTCATAACTTCCACTATATTTTTCATCTTTATTTTTTCCAAGTAAAGTTAAAATCTCTTCAAAACCTAAAAATGTATCATTTTCTTTATCATAATTAAATCGCTCAACCAATAAAAATCTATTGTTTTTTGAGAGCTGTATATTAGGAATTTGCACACCTGTTTTCTCAATAGCTTTTAAACAAAAATATTCATTAAGTGCAAGTTGAGGATACTCTTCTCCCCAAGTTTTTATAATATACTCTTTTGTAGATAAACTCTCTTTATCTTTTAAAAGAGCCAAAGATTTTGGCTGAACACCTGAAATAGCATTTTTATCTAAAAAAGTAGTAACTATTTTTGTAAAAGTATCATTTGAATCATTTTGTAAAACTTCATCTATATCCAAAGATAAAAACTCTTTTTGATTTACAAAACTTTTGTAAGACAATCTACTTTGAATATTTGAGCAAATATGAGAAAAAACCAAAAAATCATCAATATATCCATACTCTTTAGTCAAATATTTTTTAAATATTTCAAATAAATATCCCTCAGGCATATTCATATCAAAAATCGGATGAAGTTTATAGTGCCAAATATAAGATGATGATTTATAAGGCATGATTAATGAAATAGGTTTAAAATCTGCTGTATAGTTAAATCCGTATTGATTTTTTTCTTTTTCAAAAAAAAGATTCCCTACTTCTTGATTGTTTATAATTACTTTTATATCTTTCATATTATGCTCTAAATGATAATTTTACTTATCATTATATGATTTTTACTTAGAAATGTAAAGTAATTTTATCATTTTTACAAACAATTAATCCCTAATACAAATATATTTTCTTCATTCTCATACAATTTTACTAAATCTTCTATTTGTCTGTTAAAAACTACTTTATTCTCTTGAGTATTAAAAATTATAAATAACCCATAATCAGAATTTGTAGCATCAATATATTTAATTAATTTTTCTTTATAATCTTTTCCATCTTTTCGTGATGATTTCGATTCAGAATTATGTGATAATTTTAATTCAAGTAATACAAACATAAGCTTTTCAAATCTCTTCTTTTAAATTTTCAAATTCTTTTGATGTCATTGTAGGGAAGAATTCTATGATTTCATAATTTGCTAAATTTTTTATATAAAAGGGGTCTTGTTCTAATACTTCTTGTAATTTATCTTTTGAATCTAACTTAGATAATATTACACCGCCATCTCTAGGATTTTTTCTCCCTGAAGCTATAAAGTTTTTTTGGTCATATTGAACTTTCAGATATTCTACATGGTCTTGAAGATATTTATCAACTTCATCTAAAGATACTTTGTATGTCAAATTTACTATAAACATTTAATTTCTTTACTTTTTTATATAAATTAAATAATGCAACTCTTCATAATATTGAGTTTTTAATGCTTCTTTTATATAAAGCTCACTATTTTCAATTTTTGGCAACATTTCTATTAATAAAATTTTTAAAGTAGGTAGATAATCTTTTATAATTTCCCATACCATTGATTCATCAATTCCTCGATAGTTATGTGAAACCTTATCTCTCATAGCAGACAGGTTTTTCCAATTAATTTTATTTGATGTTTTTAACTCTTCTTCAAAATCAGCAGAATATATAAAAATCTTTTCGATTGCTTCAAGCATTGTAAGTATGTATAGTACATTTTTACTATCAAACATATATAAAATCTTTTTGTGAGTGTAGTTTAATAAGTGGATTAAATTTTTTATAATTTATTAAATCAATTTTGGCATTAAATATTTTCTCAAGTTCACTTTCTAGTTTTAAGTAACTTTCAAAATTCAATCTTGTTTTATCATCTTCAATATATGCAATATCTATATCACTATTATTTGTATTTGTTGCAGAAGAAACAGAACCAAATAATATAAAGTTTTTTAAGTGATATGAAGCTTTTTTACTTTTAAGCACTTCTAATATATCTTCTTTATTCATTTTATTTTGATTCCTTTCTATTTTTTTATCTATTATAACACAAGAATTTATAATATATATTCTATTAAAACTTCGCTATCAAATCCTCAAACACAGCACACAACCCCTCAACCTCTTTAACAGTAGTTCTCTCTCCAATACTGTGAATAGTATCATTTATAACTCCAAACTCAATAGCTTCTATTCCAAATGCTCCGAAATATCTGGCATCACTTGTTCCTCCAGCTGTTGAGTGTTTTGTAGTAATTCCTAGAACTTCTTGGATAGAGTTTTCCATTGCAAGTACGACTTTTGATTCTTTGTTTGTTACAAATGGATATGAGCCTTGTGTTGTTCTTAAACTATAGTTTAAGTGTCCGAAGATTTTTTCTATGTAGGCTTCTACATCCTCTTTTTTTGTGTTTGTAGAGTTTCGTACATTGAACATCAAATCAAGTTTATTTGGTGTTACATTTGTTACTTGCATTCCTGCTCTTATGTCTGTGATTACTAGTTTACTTGGGGCGAAATATTCATCTCCATTGTCCAAATCATATCCAGCAATTTTTTCTAAAATTGGAGCTATTTGGTGAACTGGATTTATTCCTTTTTCGGGATAAGCTGCGTGTCCTTGTTTTCCTTGGATTGTTAGGTATCCATTTATACTTCCACGTCTTCCAACTTTTATTGCATCTCCAAATACCTCTTCACAAGTTGGTTCTGCTACAACTGCGTAGTTTGGAATCATACCTATCTCTTTTAAGTGTTCAAGCATTTTGATAGTTCCGTAAGTTCCCTCTCCCTCTTCATCACTTGTCATTAAAATACTTAACATTCCATCGAAGTTTTGAGCGTGTTTACAAGCATATAAAAAAGCTGCATCGCCACTTTTCATATCTTGCGCACCTCTTGCACTTATTACTCCATCAACTACCTCTGCAGCAAATGGATCAATTGTCCAACCCTCACCAACTGGAACTACATCAATGTGTCCTGCAAAACATAGATGTTGAGCTTTTTCGTTAAATTTTTTATAATAAAATCTATTTTTTACCCCTTCCATATCTACTTTGATGCAAGTCCAAGTATCGCCTAAATACTCTTCTATAAAATCAAATGCTCCATCATCGTTTGGAGTTAGTGATTTGAATCTTAATAATTTTTGAAATAATTCTATAATAGTCATTTATATATCCTTTTAATTGGGATGAATTTTAGCTAACTTAACTTTATTTTGTTATAATAAAGAATACCTAAAAAAATTATTATAGGATTTTTATGCAAAATTTAAAAAAAGAGATTATAAATTCATTTATACCAAAAGCTGTATTAGTTCCCCTTACAGAAGATGCAAAACTATCAATAGCAAATACAAGCCACCATAAAAAATTAATTCCAATAGGTACATTTCCTTTCAAAATAGGAAGAGAATCCCGAATGGAAGAAAGTGATAGAGGTTTATTTGTAAAACTAAGAATTATGGCAAACTCTTCAAGACCAAATAATGATATTTATTTAATTGATAATAAAAATAATATAGAAATATCTAAGGAACATTTTGAAATATCAAATGATAAAGATGAGTATTTAATCAAAGATAGAAATAGTACTTTAGGTACAAAATTAAATGATATTGAAATCGGAAAAGAACAAAATAAATACACTCATATACTAAAAGATGGAGATATTATCAAAATTGGTTCAAATCATTCTAAATATGAATTCCAATTTTTAGTACTTAGTAATAATTAGAAAGGATTTCAAAATGGGAAAATTAGAAAAATCATTTTATTGGCTGGTTTTAGTCCTTGCTATTTATATTACAATAGGTTTCAAAATTATTCCTATGGTTTTAAAAGACCAGCTAATAAAAAACTTAGATGAAAATCTAACACAAAAAACAAGTATAGAAAAAATAGAATTTAATCCATTTACTCTAAAAGTAAAAGTTCATGATTTTAAAATTGCTGATGAAAACAATACTACAACAATTTCTTTTAAAAAATTTCTAGTTGATTTTGCATTATTAAAATCTATTGAAAAATCAAGTATTAGTTTTGAAACTGTCTCGTTAAAAGATGCTTTTATAAATGTAATAGAAGAAAAAGATGGAAATTTAAATTTAGTAAAACTTGTAAAACCAAAACAAAAAATTGAAGAACAAAAAGAAGAAACAAGCTCAAGCCCTATTAACTTTTTAGTTTCAAAAATAGAACTATTAAATGCAAATATTAGTTATACAAAAGAAGATGAAAATTATACTTTAAATCTAAAAGATATAAATTATACTTTATACGATTTGGGTACATACAAAAATATTTTATCTTCAAATGATTTAAAATTTAAATTAAATGAGCATACAAATATCTCTATTGGTGGAGCTTTCAAACTTGAACCATTTAGAGGTTATGGGAAAATTTTAATAGAAGATTTAAGATTAAAAGAGTTTCTTGCTTATAAAAAAGATTTATTAAATTTTGATTTAGATGAAAAAGCAAATCTAAATTTACAACTAAACTATGATTTTCATGCAAATGAAGATTTCGCTTTGAATATAAATAGTGATAAATTTGAGTTTAATAATGTGAACATAAAACAAAATAAAGCTGATATTTTAAGTCTTGAAAAATTAGATATTAAAACTTTTGTTTTTAATTTAGATAGACAAAATATCAGATTTGATAATATTGATTTTAACTCATTAAAAACGAATATGATTTTAAATAAAAATGGAATTAATTTTGCAAATCTAATAAAAAAAGAAAAAACAGCTGTCAAAGATACAAAAGTTCAAGATACAAAAGTTGAAGATACAAAAAATGAGTCAAAACCTTGGAAAATAAATCTATCAAATCTAAAAATCAACAATAGTGATTTTATTTTTAGTGATAAGGTAAATAATACAATTGCTCAAACAAAAGCTTTTAATATAAATCTTAATAGTCTAAACGTTGATGGTTCGAATATTGATTTGAGTAATTTAGATTTTGTAAATCCAAAGTTGAGTTTTAACGATAAGAAAAATAAAATAGATATTTCAGCTAAAAATACAAAAATAAATCTTGATAAATTAACATTTAAAGAAGGTATTTTAGATATAAATAAAATAGATGTTTCAAAGGATAATCTAACTTTAAATGACAAAGAATCTAACTTTAACTTATTATCAAAAGAAATAGATATTTCTATAAATGCCTTAAAAATCGCAGATAATAAAACTTCAATAGATTCAATTACTGTAAAAACACCAAACTTAGATTTTGATGATGCTAAAGCTAAAATGAAAGTGCAAACTTCAAATATAAATCTAAAATTAGACACTTTTGTAATGAATGATTCTGATATTTCATTAAAAGATATAAAACTAGCAAAACCATCGGTAAGTTTCATTGATAATACAAATAACATAAAAGTAGATGCCAAAAATATTGAACTTTCTATAAATAATTTAACAAAAACAAAAGATACAATTGCTATAAATCACATAAAATTATTTGAACCTGAACTTAATTTTTTAGATACAAGTAGCAACACCTTAGTAGAGGCTAAAAATCTGGATTTGATAATCAAAAAATTATCAAATAGTAAGGCTGGATTTAAAATTGAGAAAGCAGATTTAAATCAACCAAATATTACAGTAACACTTCCAAAAACAAAAGAAGTAAAAAAAGAGACTAAAGAAACCGTAGTTCAAAAAACACAAAATAATAGTAAAAATTCAACTACAGCTCAAACAAAAATAGATATTGGACCTGTAAATATAAACAATGCCATTTTTTCTTTCGAAGATAAAAACTTGCCACTTCCTTTTAAAACTACAATTACAAAATTAAACGGGAAAATATCTGAATTTAAAAATACAAAAGCAGGAACAACTGACTTAAAAGTAGATGGAATCGTAGATAAATATGGTGTTGCAAAAATCACTGGAATTGTTCATCCCAATAATATAAAAGTATTAACAGATATAAATATGATTTTCAATAATATTGCCATTTCAAACTTCACACCATATTCAGGTAAATTTATAGGAAGAGAGATAAAAAGTGGTAAGTTAGATTTAGATTTGAAATACAATATTCAAGAATCTAATCTTGATGCAAAAAACAATATTTCAATCACAAAAATAGAATTAGGAAAAAATATACAAAGCCCCAATGCTGTATCATTACCATTGGATATTGCTATTACATTACTTCAAAACTCAAAAGGAATTATAGATATTAATCTTCCTGTTTCTGGAAATGTAGATGACCCACAATTTTCAATTGGCTCAATTGTGTGGAATGCATTTATAAACCTAATGACAAAAGCTGTAACTGCACCTTTTTCACTTCTTGGAGCACTTTTTAACTTTAGCGAAGATGAAATAAAAAATGTTAAATTTAATCTAACAGAAGATAAAGTTACACCAATTCAAAAAGAAACACTTGATAAAATAGCTCAAATTTTAACAGCAAAACAAAATCTAGCTATTAAAATATCAGCTTCTTATGATAATCAAAAAGAAGAGTATGCATTAAAAGAGAAAAAATATTTAGATAAAAATCCTAGTGATAAAAATCTAAAAAAAGAAGAACTTCAAAAACTAGCTTCAAAGGAAAAAGCAACAATTAAAGAGCTTGAAGATATTGCAAAAAATCGAATAGAAAATATCAAAGATTACTTAATTAAAGAAAAATCAATAAACTCTAAACAAATCATCTTAACAGATGAAATAAAAACTTCAAGTTCATCAATTGATTTAGGAATTGATAAAATCAAATAAATTATAATTTTTACTTATAAATAAAGAATAATATTGACTTATTATTCTTTATTAGATACTATCCATTTAAATTTAAAAAGGATACGTAAATCATGAATAAATTAATACCAATCATTTTAATAACTCTAATGACTTTTGTAGCATATGGTGTATATAAACAAGCAAATAAAAGTATGAAAACAAAAAGAGTAGAATGCCAATCAAAAACAACAACCTTTGAAAAGATATTTATAGAAGAGCCTATAAGAGAAGCAATTAATTCTTTAAAATCTAACAACTACACAATTAACTCATCTATTGAATATTCAAAATTTATGAAAAGTAATTTGATTGATATTTTGACAAAAGAACAAGCAGATGAAATACTAAAAAAAGTAATTAACTCACAAATAAAAGAAGAAGATAAAAAAACTTCAGATGATACAAAAGTATCAATCAACTACTATATTTATGAAAATGATAAAGAAGATACAGGTAAAAAAAATAATGATGCAAAATCTTATGCTGGTTATTTAATGTTCGAATTTAAATACAATAATATTTTAGTATATAAAATTCAAACAGATTATATGCATATAAATGCTTCAGATGTTGAAGATAGAATGAACTGCGTTATAAAATCATTCATAGCAATAGATTAAATTTAATAAAAGGAAAAGAAAATGAAACAAAAAGTTTTTAAAGAAAAATACCATATATTCGAAATCGAATACAAAAAAAATGAATTAAAATACAACAATGTAGATGAGATAATAACAGCACTTCAAGTAAAAATTGATGCTCATCCTGTTATTTCTTTTATAGCTATTTTTGACCAATATAAACATACATCATCACTAAAAGATGGTGAAATTAATCCAAATATAAAAGCTGCTAAAAATATAATTTTTTGTTTTGGGAAAGAGCTACCAACTCCTGAAGTATTGGCTGTTCGTCCGAGAAGTATTGGTGTTTGTGAGTTAGAAGATTCATTTGTAGTAAACTTCCTAGAAGCGCCAAATGATACTGCAAATAAAACTATGGAAGATTTTGTTAAATCACTAAGTAATTAAGCTTTTAAAGCTTAATTACCTTAGCTCCAAATCCTCCACTACTTGGATGAGCATCTTCAAAAGCTCTAACTTTTGGATGTTTTTTCAAATACTCTTTTACTGCAAATGCTAATTTCCCAGTTCCAATTCCATGATAAACTAAAACTTCTTCAAATCCAGCAAGTAAAGCATCACTTAGAAATTTATCAAGATTTTCAAGGGCTTCATCGGCTCGTTGTCCATGTAAATCAAGTTTTATACTTCCAGTTTCAGGTCTTTCAATAGTAACTGTTGCTTTTTTTGTAGGCATTTTTGGTGGTGGATTTCCACTTCTACTTAAATCTGCAATTAATACTTGAACTTTCATTCCCATATCATTTTCAATAAATGCTTTTACACCTTTGATTGAAACTATTGTTCCTTTTGTATTTCGATATTTTACTCTGTCGCCCGCTTTGAACTCAACTACTTCTTGAACTTTTTCAGTTTTAATTTCACTTGCTATTTTATGAGCAATATTTAAATGCTGATGAGATTCTTGTACAAGTTTGGCTTTAATAGCTTTTTTTGCTTCATCTCTTGCACTACTATACTCTTTATGAAGTTTCGATTTTTCAGAATAAATATGCTCATCAAGTTTTTCTTTTTGGTCTTTTAGATTTCCTGAGATTCTTTGCATATTTGCTATTTCTTCATCAAGCTTTGCAATTTTTTGTTTATATTCTCGCTCTAAAGAACTACTTCTTTCAATCAACTCATTTAACTTATCTTTATCATCTCCATAAACCTCTTTTGCTCTTTTTACAACACTTAAAGGAATTCCATATCTTGAGGCTGTTTCAAAAGCGTATGATCTTCCAATAGTTCCTTGTAAAAACTCATAGGTTGGTTTTCTGTTTTCTTCATCATAAAGTGCTGCTATTAACTCAACATTTTCATTTGAAGCCATTAATGCAGCCAGTCTTTTATGGTGAGTTGTGATTATAATTTTTATATCTCTTTGAATTAAATCTTCAATTATTACTTTAAATAAACTAGCAGCTTCATCTGAGTCAGTTCCAAGTTCTATTTCATCGACTCCAACAATTGCATTTTTACTTCCAAATAATTTTGAAAACTCAACCATACGACCTGCAAATGTAGAAATATCATTTTTTACACTTTGAGGATCATCTAAAACTGCATTTATTGATTTAAAATTTGTAACTGTTGTGCCATGATGAGCTTTATATGGAATCAAATATTTTGACAAAAAAACAGCTGTTAAAATTGATTTTAACATCATCGTTTTACCACCTGCATTTACCCCTGTAATCATAACTACTGATTTTGAAAAATCAACACTTATAGGTTTTGCATTATGTAGTGCTGGATGACAAAAATCAACTAATTTATTAACATTGTTTTTTGAAGGAATAATGAAATTTTTATCATTTATTTTTGAGAAAAATAATCTTGATTGATAGTGGTCAAACTTATCAAACTCTTTATTTATAAACTTTAAAAATAGTAAATTTCTTTCAAAAAGTGAAGATATTTCTTTACAGATTTTATATAAAATCTCTTCTTGTTTATTTTTTAAATCACTTTGTTTTTGTTTTAATTCACTGATACTATGGGGAATTACATAAAAAAATCCAGAGCTAGATCTATTTATAACTGAACCTTTTAAAACATGGTTAAAGCCACCTCTAACCAATAACGCTTCTTCTGAATTTATATAATGAACTTGAGAATCAACCAAATAAGTTCTTATTTTTGGGGAGTTAATAATCTTATAAAGACTTTGTTTTATTATCTCTTTGTTTTTAGAAATAGCATATTTAACATTGTCAAAGTCTTCATTTATTCCATCTTTTAAATTTGCTTTTTCATCAAAATAATCACAAATTTTAATAACATCATTTGGAATAACAATCTTATCAATCCACTCGTGCAGTTTTCCATCAAAACTAAATTTTTTTAAATATCTAAAATAATTTATGATTTTTATAAATTCAAAAATATCATCAGTTCTTAAAATACCTTGCTTTTGGATATGCATCAAAGGTGAATCTAAATTTTCAATTTTATTTGGTGCTTTTATGTCAAATTTTGACAACTCATTTATAAGTTTAAAATGAAGGTTTATATCACCTTCTAAAATAATAGATTTTTCCCTAGCCATAAGCTTTGAAAAACTATCAATATAATCAATTAAGTCTAGTTTTTTTAGTATATTTTGCATGGCGGGATTATAGCCAAAAGGGTATAATAATAATATGAATTAATCATTATAACCAGCTTTTTCCTCAGCCACAAAAAGATTTTCATTTTCTAAAGCATCATATCTTTCATTAAATTTCTTTAGTTACTTAAAATTATATGATTTTTATATTTTAATTATTTTTATATAAAATACTGCCAATAAAATAAAGCAACAACTGTCACAATAATAATTGCAATAATATTTATAAAAAATCCAAAAATAGCCATTTGTTTCACTTTTACAGCGCCACTACTCATGGCTATTGCATTTGGTGGAGTAGCAATTGGTAGCATAAAAGCGTAAGAAGCACAAATTGTAGCTACCATTAAAATTAAAGTCATATTAATATTTGCAACTTGTCCAAGTGAATAAATTATTGGAAGTGCTATTGAAATAAGTGCTGTATTTGAGGTAATTTCAGTTGTAAAAGTAATCAAACTAGCAACTATTAAAATAAGTAAAATCACTGGTAAATCTGTTAACGACAACATGTAATTAGCAACTTCATTTGCTAATCCTGTTTCTGAAAAAGCTGATGCAATTGTAAATCCAGCACCAAATAAAAAGATTATTTCATAAGGAATATTTTTAGCATCTTCCCATTGTATAAAGCCAATTTTTGGAACAAACATCAAAAGACCAAAACTTAATAATATCGCTGTTTCATCTAATCCAAGCCCTGAATAATAAGGCTCAATTTTTGAATTTACTAAAAGTGTAATAACTAAAGCTAACAAAATAAATAATAATCTTTTTTGATTTGGCAATAATATTTCTTTTGCTTTTATTTGCTTATCAAGAATAACATCACGTAATCCTAATGATAAAATAAAAGGAATTACAATCAACATCAATAAAGCCAAAGGTCCTGTTAAAACCATCCATTGAATAAATGAAATAGGCTCAATTGAGTGCTGTTGCATAAATCCTAAAAGTATCAAGTTTGGTGGTGTTCCAATTGGTGTGATTATTCCTCCAATACTACAACCATAAGCAATAGCTAGGGCAAGTCTTGCTTTAAATTTTATATTTTCTGTTAAAAATATTGCAATAGGAAGTAAAAGTAATGCTGTTGTAGAGTTTGATAAAACAGAGCTTAGAAGTGCTGCTGTTATTGATAATGAAAATATCATTCCTCTTGGAGTATTTGGGAAAATTGTCAATAATTTATTTGAAATATATTTATGTAAATCTATCTTTTGAGTAGCAATAGCAATCATAAAACCACCCATAAATAAAAATATTGTGGTATTAGAATAATTAACTGTAGCACTTTTTATATCTAAAATCCCAAAAGCTGGAAACAGCACAATAGGAAGCAGAGAAACAACACCAATTGGTAAAGCTTCATTTGTCCATAAAATCACTAAAAGAGCGATTAACGCTATTAAAATAGAGTGTTGAATTCCAAAAAAAATATTTGCAAGAAAAAAAAATCCTACAGACATAAAAATAGAAATAAATATATTTTTCATATTTTCTCCAAAACTATTTATTTTTGTTTAGGCCTAAAAGGTTTTATAACTTCCTCATTGCACACCAAAAATGGACCTTCCATCAAATCAATACAATATGGAATTGCAGGAAAAACTGCATCCAAACACTCTTTTATTGACTTTGGTTTTCCAGGAAGATTTACTATTAGCGAACTTCCTCTTAGACCTGCTGTTTGACGTGAAAGTATTGCAGTTGGAACAAATTTCAAAGATTCTGCTCTCATTAACTCTCCAAAACCTGGCATCATTCTATCACATACAGCTTCCGTAGCTTCTGGTGTTACATCACGTGCCGCAGGTCCTGTTCCGCCTGTTGTTACAACTAAACAACATTTTTCATTATCAACTAAATCTTTCATAGTATCTTCAATAGTTTTTTTATCATCTTCAATACATCTATAAACAGCTTCCCAAGGAGATGTTAAATAATCATTTAGTGTATCAATAATCGCTTTTCCTGATAAGTCTTCATAAATTCCACGACTTGCTCTATCTGAAGCTGTAATAATCCCAATTTTTGCTATTTTTTCACTCATAATAAATGTCCTTTTTCTTTTATATAATATACCGTTGCGAATTTTACAAAAAATTCTTTTGCTTTTTTAGCATCTACTATTTTATCCTTAGCTCCTAAATAAACTTCTATTTTTGTTCCTTTTAAAACTAATGATTGAAGTTTTTCTTCACTCCACTCATAATAAAGAAGCTCTTGTAATTCCTGAGATCTTCCTAATTTGAAATATTTTGAAATATCTAAAGATAAGGGATAAATTACATTTTGTAAAAAACCTTCACAATACGAATTTGCGTCTTTCTTAAAATACATAAGTTGTGTTCTTTTAAATTTATCATCAAAATTTTGGAAAAATGCAGGAGAAAAGAGTTGAAGTCTATCAACTCTATTTTGCGAACTTAAAACCTCTTCAAAGGCTTTAATAGCTCCGTAAGAAAAACCACAAACAGTAAAATCATTTCTAATTAAATATTCATCAAAAAGTTCTGCTTCATCAAAAAAACAAAACCCTGAAAAATAGTTTTTAGATATCTTCAAGGGTAATTACCTCATTTTTAAGCATAATATCTTTTAGTCTATTTATTTGCTCAGCATTATGAGATAGTTCTGATCTTAAATCATTTTTAACATTTGTAAGAAGTTCATCAACTGAATTTGCCATTTTGTATTTATTTACTATTTCATTTGCTGTTTTAAATGCACTTTCTAAATCTTCATGATTTATGGCATATTTCTCTTTTTTGATTACTTCAACACCAATAAATCCAGCTAAATCTCTTTTGATATTTTCAATTAATTCATGATATGAAGGATATGTTGAATTTAATTTTTGAACACTTTCATCAAAAAGAGCAACTTTTGTTTTTGAAACAAATGCTTTACTAGCTTGATAAATAGATAGAATCTCTTTTTGTTTTGCATCAAGTATTTTTATTTGTTTTTTACCAAATTCAAGTTTATTTTTTGCAATTACAATATCATCATCATCAAGAATCTTTTTATCATTTTTAATCATATTTAAAAGTGCTTCATTTATAAGAGTAGCTAGTGCTGCTGAACTAAATCCAGCTGTTTCATTTGTAAGTTTCTCAATATTTATTTCATGATTTTTACCATTTAAATAAAGTTCTAATATCTTTTTTCTATCTTCAATATTTGGCAAGCCAACATGAACACGTCTATCAAATCTTCCAGCACGTAAAAGCGCATCATCTAAAACTTCAATTTTATTTGTGGCAGCTATAACTATAACTCCACTATCTCCATCAAATCCATCCATTTGAGTTAATAACTCATTTAATGTAGATTCTCTTTCATCATTTGATTTTCCACTTCTTGCTTTTCCAACTGCATCAATTTCATCAATAAATATAATTGCGGGAGCACTTTGTTTTGCTTTTGCAAAAAGTTCACGTACTTTTTTTGCACCCATTCCCACATAAATATGCACAAAACTAGCACCACTTTGATAGAAAAATGGTACATCTGCTTCACCAGCAACTGCCCTTGCAATTAAAGTTTTTCCAACACCTGGAGGTCCAACTAAAAGTACACCTTTTGGAAGTTTAATTCCATATTGAAGATATTTACTAGGATTATTTAAAAAATCAACAACTTCTTCAAGTTCTTCTTTTATCTCTTTTATTCCAGCCACATCTTTAAAAGTAATATTTGAAGTAACAGCTTGAATATTTGAATTTAAATCATCATTTGAAATTTTTGCTCTACTTTTTATAAGTTCACTATCAAATGCTGATGTTTGTTTTTTATCTTTTTTAAAAAAAGCTCTTACTTTATCTTGTTTTATTTTTAAAAGGAATGATAAAAAAAGAAGTATAAATAAAAAAATAATTCCTATATAATATGAACTTCCCTGAATATGTGAACTACTTTTATAAATAGTATAAATAAATAATATCAGCAAAACAACTGCTGACATAGCCATTAGTTTAAAATTTTTATCTAAATTTTTTTCTTGTTCTTTGTTATTTAAATCTTGCGACATTTTTATTAGCCTTTACTTCATAATCATCTATAAAAACCCAATCTCCAACTAAATCTACAGGTGAATCTATTTCTATTTGATTGAAAAATTGATCAAAACCTATGTATTTTCCATTTTTTTCTTGTTCTATTAAAATCTCTAAAGTTTTTGTATTTGCTTTTCTAAAATCATAGTTTTTTTGTTCAATTATTTTTGTTAATTCATTGTATCTTATTTTTGCAATATCACCTTTGATTTCAGGCTTCATGGTAGCACTTGGTGTTCCATCTCTTTTTGAATAAGTAAAGGCATGAATATGCGTTAATGGGAATTTATGAAGATTTTCCATTGCTTCACGCCATAAAATATCAGTTTCCCCTGGATGCCCAACGATAAAATCTGTTCCTAAAGCATAACCATTTTCTTTTAAAAATTCAAAAAGTTCTAAATCTGATAATACTTTATTTCTTCTATTCATAATCTTTAACATCTCTTTTGAAGTATGTTGAAGTGCAATATGTAGATGTTTTGCCATAAATGGCTCATTTATAATTTCTTTAAATTCATCATCAATTTGAATAGGTTCAATACTTCCTAGTCTGATTCTTCTTACACCTTTGATTAAAGACATTTTTTTAATAAGTTTTGCCATAGAAGTATGCTGTTTTTTACCGTAAGAACCTACATTTGTTCCTGTTAGGATAAACTCCCCAAAACCATTTGCCGCAAGTGTTGTAACTTGCTCTAAGATTTTGTCTTCACTATAAGATCTTGCATCTCCTCTTACATAAGGAATAATACAATATGAACATCTAAAATCACAGCCTTCTTGAACTTTTATAAAAGCCCTACTTTTACCAATAAACTCTTCAACAATAGTTTCATCAATATGTGTTAAATCACCAGCTTGAAAAAATCTGCTTTCATTTAATAAAAGTTCATTGATTTTTTCTTTTTCAGAATGCCCAAATAATGAATCAACTTTATCTTCTTTAAAAAGTGTTTCACCTTTAGTCCAAACTCCACAACCTGTAAATACAACGCGGGGGTCTTTTGGAAGTTTTTTAAGACCACTTATATAACCACGAGCTGTACTATCTGCACTGTTTGTAACGGTACATGAGTTAATAACAACCACATCTGCTGCTGCTTCATCTTGAGTTACTTCAAAATCTTTTAAATTACTCATCATAACTTGAGTATCAAATACATTTGTTCTACAACCAAAAGTTTTAAAATATACCTTTGGTTTGCTTTTTGTAAAATTCATAAATATCTATTCCTAATTTATCTTTAATTATCTTTGTATTATTTCATCTTCTAAATCTCTTGGCATCTCTCTTTTTTTTGTAGATGGGCCATAAGAATTATCTGTTCTATTTATATTAATTTGTTGTGTTGGGTATGCTATATGAATATCATCTTCTTTCATAAATGCATCTAAAATCTCTGGACTTATTGTACTTCTTAAAACAAGTGCTGCATAAGAGTTTGTTAAATACCAAGAAGAAATCACAATACCATGAGGTTCAACAAAAGTAAAAACCCTAGGTTCAACTCCTGTCGCCCTTAATTGATATTTACTTCTCATTTTTGATAATTGTTTTCTTGTTACATCTGTGTAACCTTTTGAATAGTGCTTTAAAATATCTCTCGATAATTTTTGTGCTTTTTTATAATTTGAATCAAAAGTAATTGTAATATCAATACCATCCCAAACTGTTCTTAAACCTGAGTGAGTATAGTTTGCTATCATTTCAGAGAAAATGTAGTTATTTGGAATAAAGAAAATTCTTCCTGTTCTTCTATTTGTTGTATATGAAGTTAAAGTAATATCTTCTCTAATTGTAATTTTAAATAGTGAAATATCAAGTACATCTCCAACGGCTTCAACATTATTTCTACTTACTTTTATTCTATCTCCCACTTGAATAGATCCAGATGTTACAATAACCATCCATCCAAAAATAGACATAAACCAATCTTTTAACGCAATTGCAATACCAGCAGATGCAAATCCAAGGATAGTTACTAAATATGAAACATTATCAATATAAGAAAAAAGTAAAACCATAATAATCAAAAATACTAAAGTAAAATTGATTATTTTATTTGTCATATAATAGTTTTCATTTTGAGAAAAATATTTCTTTAAAGCTAATTTAACTAAAAAAGCAATCACAGATAAAATAACAATAATTATAAATATAATAAACATTTTTTGAATTTGTTGAGATATTTGGCTTTGTATTTCTAAAATAACTTGTTCTAGTTTTCTTGTATATACCTCTTCAGTTGTAGAAACAATCTCCAAAACCATTGAAAAATCTTTTTTCTGTTTATCTAAAAAAGTAATTTTTTCTTTATATTCAGGTTTTTGATCAAGATTAAACAATTCTAAATACATAACTAACTCTTCATCTAATTTAATAGTTAAAGCATCAATCTCTTTTTCTAAATTTTTAAACTGTTTTTTATTATTTTCTAATTTTTTAATATGAGATAAAGAGTTAATTATTCCAAAAGGATTTGTAATATTTTCATATTTTTCAATTTCAGGAGGATTAATAAGACCACCAATAGGAGAACCTCTATACTCATTTATCAATTCTAATTCATTTTCTTTTACTCTAACTTTATTATGCAATTGATAAATTTGCTCATCTACTACATTTGATTTTTTCTTTACACTATCTTTTAAAAATGCAAGTTCAGTAGAAATCTTACTATATGATACATAGTTTGAATATCTTTTTAATAAAATATTATCTTTTAATTCAAAATCAATCTTAGCTATTTTTTCAAGCAAAATACTAACTTGAGCAAGATTTTGCATATTTAATTCTTTTGTTTTTAAATCTTGCAACTCTTGAATTCTTTTTTGTTCAAGCTCTTTTTGAGCTTCATCATATTTCTCTTTTATAATATTTTGTTCAATTTGTTTAACTTCTGCTTTATCTTTTTTATCAACAACATCAATAAAAGAAGTATCATTTTCTGCAAAAGCAAAACATGCAAACAATAATAAAGCACCAATTTTTTTAATCACTTTAAAAACCTTTTAATATTTCAATAACATCATTTTTTGTAACTTCATTAGTGATTTTGCAATCACCAAGACCAACTGGAAGAATAAATTTAATTTTATTATCCAATGACTTTTTATCCAAGAAAAAATGCTCATAAAAATCTTCCACATCTTTGATTTTATAAGTTGTAGGAATATCATATTTTTCTAATAAATTTTTTACTCTTAACTCTTCATCTTTACTCATAAGACCTATTTTAACAGCCAAAGCATTTGCCATACACATACCAATTCCCACAGCTTCGCCATGTAAATATGTATCATAATTTGTCTCATTTTCGATTACATGCCCAAAAGTATGACCATAATTAAGTGCTGCTCTTATTCCTAACTCTTTTTCATCTTGCGAAACTACATCAGCTTTTGTTTGAACCGATTTTGCAATAGCTAATCTAATATTCTTATCATCATTTAAATCATTGTTTTCTAACCACTCAAAAAAGTCTTCGTTAAAAGTAACTGCCATTTTTACAATTTCAGCAACTCCAGCTCCAAACTCTCTTTTTGGTAAAGTTTTTAAGAAATTTGGGTCAATATAAACAGCAATTGGTTGATGAAATGCCCCAACAAGGTTTTTTCCAAATTTATTGTTTATTCCTGTTTTTCCACCAACACTTGCATCAACTTGAGAAAGTAAAGTTGTAGGAATTTGAACAAAATCAATACCTCTTTGATAAATTGAAGCTGCAAATCCAGTCATATCTCCAATAACACCACCACCAAAAGCAATAAGTAGAGATTTTCTATCAAGTCTTTGTGTAAAACAGTGAGCTAACATATCTTCAATTGTTTGCATATGTTTGTACTCTTCACCATCAGGAATTGTACAAACACTTAGTTCTTTGGCTTTTATTTTTGTTTTTAAATACTCTAAATGAAATCCACTAACAGTTGGATTTGTAATAATCACAACTTTTCTATCAAAATATAGTTCGTTTAATTCATCTATAAAAATTTCATAAGAGTTATCATGGGGTAAAGTTATTTTAACAGTCATTTTTGTTTATCCAAATATTTATTTAATTAGGTTTCTATATTATCTAAAAAAAGATAAAAATAGATTAAAAGCCCGTGTAATAAGGGCTAAAATAGATAATATTATAATCTAATTAATATTTGGCTATAATATTTAAAAATTAAGAATTAGAAGGAAACATTATTAAAACTTTTACATCAATGAACTTAGATGAAAAAATCATAAGTGCTTTAAAAGATTTAAACTACGAAGAAGCTACGGAAATACAAAAAAAAGCTATACCAGTTGCTTTAAAAAAAAGAGATATTCTAGCAGCTGCCCAAAGTGGGACAGGTAAAACAGCCGCGTTTGTACTACCTATTTTAACTGAATTACTAGAAACAAAACAAGCAAACAAATCAATACTTAGAGCTTTGATATTAGTTCCAACAAGAGAACTAGCAAGTCAAATAGCAAAAGCGGTTGATGATTTCTCAAAATATATGGAAATTGAATCACTTGCTATGGTCGGTGGAGTTTCTACAAAAGAGCAAGAGAAAAAAATTGCAAAAGGTATCGATATTTTAGTGGCAACATCAGGAAGACTGATGGAACACATAAAAAATAAAACTGTTGATTTATCAAGTGTAACAACTGTTGTAATCGATGAAGTTGATACTTTACTTGATATGGGATTCCTAGAAGATATTGAAAAAATTCTTCCTTATGTTGGACCAAAAAGACAAATTATGATGTTCTCAGCAACTATGAATCAAAATGTAAAAAAACTTGCAAAAGAGTTTTTAACAGATCCAGTTGTAATTGAAGTTGCGCAACAAAGATCAGCTGTAAAAATCATTGACCAACAAATTGTTTTAGTTGATGAAGCAAATAAAGCAGCTGCATTATCATACATCATTGGTTCAAAAAACTATTCACAAGTTTTAGTTTTTGTAAATATGAAAATAGAAGCTGATACTTTAGTGGAGCATTTAGAGCTTGATGGACTTACAGCTGGTTGTATTCATGGAGATGTTAGACAAACTGCTCGTGCTAAAGTTATGAGGAAATTCAAATCAGGTGAAATTAGAGTTTTAGTTGCAACTGATATAGCAGCTCGTGGAATTGATATCGAACTTCTTCCAATAGTTGTAAATTATGCTTTACCTGAAACAGTGACAGATTATACACACAGAATCGGAAGAACTGGACGAGCTGGAAATCCTGGAATTGCTTTAACACTTTTAAGTGTAAAAGATTATAAAATGATGATTGAAATTGAAAAAGAGTTAATCCTAAATATTTCAAGAACTGAAGTTGAAGGTTTTGAAGCAACAGAAAAAAAACCAAGACTATTCAAAGCAAGACCAAAAAAATTAAGTGTAAAAAAAGCTGAGGCTGGGAAAATAGCTAAAAAAACAGGTTTTGCAAAAACTAATGCACCTGAAAAAAAACCAGCTAAAAAGAAAAAAATAACTAAAAGAGATACTGACAGAACTTTTAGAAAATAAAAACTAAAACATCTTTAAAGATGTTTTAGTTACTTTCATTTATAAAATCCCTATTCAACTTCATATTTTCATAAATCTCTTTAATTGCTTGCATAAATAATGGATGATGATTTGGTGTTCGAGCAACTCTATAATCTTTTATTCCTAAGTGTTGAGCTACTTCTGCGTATTCCATATCTAGTTCATATTGCGTTTCTGAATTATCAACTGTAAAAGATATTGGATATATAATAACCTTTGATTCTATCTCTTTTAGTTTATCTTCCATATAAGGTCGCAACCATTCCATTGGTCCTAGTCTTGATTGATAGGCAACATGGATTTTTTTAAAAGATATATTTTGTTCTTGAAGCTCTTTTTTTGCACATTCAACATTTGCTAAAATGTGTTTTTGGTATAAATCACCTTTATCTATAATTTTTTTAGTTAAACCATGGGCTGAAAAAATAAGCTCAAAATTTTCTGAATCTTCATCTTTTAAAGCCTCTTTTATTCGTTCAACTATTGCTTTATTGTAAAGTTTATTGTCATAATAACTATCTATTGTTTTAATTTTTTTATCAAGATTATGTTTTTTTGCAACTTTTACAAACTCTTCAATTGATGATTTTGTAGTTGTACTTGAATAATGAGGATACATAGGAATTGCATATATTTCATCATAATTTTTAAGTTTTGGCATAAGGTCACTTGCAAATGGTGGAGTGTATCTCATCTCATAAAAAACATCAGCATCAAGTTCTTTATTTAATCTTCGCACTAATCTTTTTGTATGCCCAACAATTGGAGACATTCCACCTAATTTATGGTAGTTTTCTTGCGATTCTTTTAATCTTTTGAAAATTATAATTTGTCCAATCATCGCTCGTATTGGTTGAGGAGCGCCTATAATATACTTATCATTAAACATATTTTTTAAAAATACTTTAACTTCACCTATATTATTTGGTCCGCCCATATTCATTAAAACAACTGCTCTTTTCAAATTTTTTCCTTTTCTAAAATCTCTTTTGTGATTTTGTGTCTAAAATCAAACATCTTTTGTAAATCATTTTTTACAAATCCTTCAAGTAATTTTCCCAAAATTCCAAAAGGCATTTTAAAAGTAATTACATCTTTTAACTCACTCATATTTCCATGTTTTATAAATATATGTTTATGTTCCCAAAAAGCAAAGGGCGATTTTAAGGCTAAATCAACAAGTAAATTTGGCTCATCTAATTTTTCTATTTTAACTTCCCAATTCATTGGTATAAAATATTTGGTACTTTTTATTTTGAGAATTTGTCCAATTTGTGGTTTAAAATCTTTTGTTAATAATTCAACTTTTGTATCTTTTGGAGTGATAAATGTCAGATTATTTGTGTCTAAATGAAAATCAAAAAGAGATTTTATATCACAGTTTATATATGAACTTTTGATAAATGTTTGCATTTTTGTCTCCTTGTACAAATATTTTATACAAGGAGAATTTACAAGAATATGGATAGTTTTAGTAGGTTTTTTTTGTTAGTTTATAAAATTTTTATAAACTTCTTCTTTCAATATATTCTCTAAAATCCTTAGCACCTTCTTTTGAACTTGTTATTATTTCAGCGATTCCTTCAAAAGAGATTTGAAGTTTTGATTGTTCTACACTTTTCATAGATTTGATTTTATCAACATTTACAATGTAAGACCTGTGAACTCTAAAGAAATTTTTACCATTTAAAAGTGTTTCTAAATCCCCTATTTTTCTTCTTACATAAGCATCTGTTTCTTTGATTTTTACGATTACTTCATCTAAATCAGCTTTGATGTAATAAATATCATTTATATCAATTAGATATAATTTATCGCCTCTTTTTCCTAAGATTTTTTTTGATTCTTCATCCAATGAACTTTTAAAATTTCTAATTTTTTCTAAAATACTTTTTATATCACTTGACTCAATTGGTTTTACTAAATATCCCATTCCACCGCTTTTATAAGCTTCAAGGGCAAACTCACTATAAGCTGTTTGAAAAATAATAAAAGTTTTTGGCTCAAGTTGAATAATAGAATCAGCTAATTCAAGCCCTGTAATATTTGGCATAGAAATATCCAAAAAAACCGCATCAAATTTTGTTTTTGTAACTTCTTTTAGGGCATCTATTGGATTATCAAAAGCCGTAATATCTTCAATTCCATTTTCATTTAATAACCTTTTTAATCTGCTTAAAGCCAAACTTTCATCATCAACTATCATTATTTTCAATTTTTATCCTTTTAACTCTATTATAAATAACATCTTATCATCTAACTTTTCAAATGTTAACTTGCCCACTTTTTGAAGTTCCAATCTTTTTTGAAGATTTGATAAACCTGTTCCGAATTTGACAATGTTAGCTATTTTACCATCATTTTGTACTCTTATTTTGTCTTTTGAAAAATTTATATCAATATTTAGTATTTTCCCTAAATATCCATGTTTTATAGCATTTTCAACCAAAAGTTGAATTGAGAATTTTGGTATTTTGATGTTTTTAAATTCACCAAAATCTTCTATATTTAAAACTATTTTTCCATCAAATCTTACATTTTCTATATTTACATAAGTTTTTACCATTGAAATTTCTGTTTCAAGAGAAATTAAACTTTCTTTATTTATAGCATTTCTCAAAAATTTAGAGATTTCAATAACTGCATTCTCTGCTTTTTTAGGGTCTTGATAAATCAACTCCGAAACAGAATTTAAAGCATTAAACAAAAAATGAGGATTTAGTTCATTTTCCAAAGCTTTTAGTTTTGTCTCTAAAACTTGCGTTTTTATCTCTTCATTTTTGTATTTCATAGAGATAAATTGGTGCAAAATAAGTCCAACCAAAAAAGTCAAAAATCCAATTGTAATAGAAATATAAATCCAAAATGACGAAATAATATGTAAAATTTTAAAATCACCAAAAGAAAAAAGAAGAAAAGAAAAACTAAAACCCAAAAATCCAGATAAAAATGAAAAAATAAAACTAATCAAATACCAAAATCTTTTATTTACTTTTGGAAGAATAAATCTATTTGAAATGCTTATCAAAAGAAAAGCAAACAAAGAGATAAAAATAGCTGTTCCTGTACTAAAAATAATCGTTGAAATATTTTGTAAGTCATAACTTAAAAAATAAAAACATAAGGAGATGAAAAATCCAAAAAATGCCCCAATTATAATGATGTAAAGCCAATCTTTTGGTGCTATTTTTAGTTCAACTGTTTGCATTTAATTCCTTCTAGTATTTTGTCTAACAGAAACAATCAATTGATAAATCAAATACGCAATTATTATTTTATAAATTAATGTTACAAAATCTATTTGTTTAGCTACTTTATTATCATCATTTCCATCTATAATTATTGAAAAAGGATTTATATTATTACTAAAATTAGTCAAATAAAAATCAGTAGTTATAAATCCATATATAAAATATAGTAAACAAACAGAAACTATTTTATAAATATTTTTTATATTGCTATAAATACTTACTTCTAAAATATTAAAAAAACTACTAAAAAACTAATTATAAAAGGAAGTAAAACTATCTCTGTTTTATTGTTATTTAAAAGAAAGTTAGAGTATGAATATAAAAATGTAATACTAATAATCCAAAAAATTGCTAATAACCAATCTTGAGAATGATTTGAAGATATAGAATGAATTTTAAAAGTTATCCATTCTGAAAAACTTTTTTTAAAATCTAATTCTTTCTCTCTTTGCTTCATTTCCAATTTATAAAATCTATTTGCTTCAATAATATTATTTGAACTATCAAAAAAGTTTTTAATAATTCTTGCAGTTTCTCTATTTGAAACTTCTATATCTTCTAACTCTCCAATATGAATAAAATCTTTTTTTTCTTCATCATAAATTTTTCTTGATTTTGAAGTAATATCTAAAAAATTAGCATTTTCTTTAAAAATAGTATCTCGTAGATTTAGTTTTCCAGTTATTACTGTATCCCTAAAAATTGATGTTCCTAAAAATTTTGTATATTTAAAATCTACATCACAATAAAATTCTGCTTCGATAAATACAGCTATATTTTTAAAATCTGTTTCTTCAAAATTTACTTTATAAAATTTTGTTTCTGAAAAATCAGCTAAATCTTCAAATTTAGTATTATAAAAATTTGCATCTCCAATACAATCATAAAATTGTATTTTTACTTTTCCTTTAAATGTAGATTCTTTTAAATTAAAAAAATCTAAATTAGATTTACTATTATTTTCTTCATCATTTAATAAAAAATCTTTATTTATTAGAGAATTAGAAATTGTTAAGCTTTTAAGATTATTTGGTTTAATTACAAATCTATCTATCTCTTTTTTATTTGAATCTAAATCTATAATAGGTACTTTTGCTGCTATAAATAAATTTCTTATTTTGCAATTTTTTATATCTAAATATTCAATATTTGATTCTTTATAAAACCTAAAACCTTTTTCAAAAGTTGTATTTGAAATATTTAACTCTTTAAACTTAGTATTTTTAAAATCTAAATCTAAAGTTTTTGATTTATTTTCATTAAAAATTATATTATCAAAAATTAATTTATCATGAAATTCACAATTTTCAAAATCTTTTGATTGGTAAGAATGGAAATTTATTGTTGAGTTTTCAAATAATGTAGATTTATAAAAAATAGTTTTTTGAAAAAAAATACTATTTATTTTAGAATTTGAAAATTTACACTCTTCTGTAAATATTGTATTATTAAATACAAGTCCTTCAAATTGATAATCAGTAAAATCTACAACATCTAAAAATATTGAATTACTAAAATTAAATCCTGAAATTCTTTTTAAATCATTACTTGGGAATTTGCTATTTGTTATAATTTCATCACAAAAATCATGATACCAATCATCACAACTTTCTTCATAAGTATCAGCATAGGGCTCTTCAAATTTCGGGAAAATTACATTTGTTAAATCTATATAATATTGTTCAACTTTATATTTTTCATCCTTAAGTGTATTTAAAATATATTTTCTAATTTCCGACCAAAAATATTTTATATTTTCTTCAGATTTAGTCCAATCTTTTTTTTCTTCTATTAAATCAAACCAAGTATCTTTTTCACAGTGTAAAATACATTTATTATCATCTGTACATTTTTCACAATCTATCATTTTAATACCAATCAACTATCTGCAAGTTTTCAACTCTTTGAAATTCTTTTGTATTTCTTGTAACTAAAATAAGATTATTAGCTTTTGCACAACCTGCAATTAATATATCAATAGAACCTATTGGTGTTCCTTTTTTTTCTAAATCAGCTCTTATTTTTGCACTTTGAACAGCATCTTTTTGAGTAAAATCCACAATATTTATTTGAGACAATAGTCTTTTTAATTGCTCTTGCCTTTTTTGACTATCATTTGATTTTGCAATTCCAACTTCAAGTTCATAAACTACAATAGATGGAATAAAAATATCTTTTGGAGAAATATTAAATAAATTTTTTGAGATATTTCCCATACCTTTAAAAAATAGATTATTGTATTTGTGTCTAATAAATACATTTAAAACTCTTCTCTTTTTGTATCTTTTATATTAGTTCTTATTTCTTCAATAGATGGGAAATCATCCCAAGAACCACTTAAATTTTTTATATTTTCATTCCAACTATTATTTAGTTTTTGCTCAATCGCATTTGAGATATATTTACTTATTGATTGTCCTGTGTTTTTAGCTACTTCTTTTATTTTTTCTTCTAAATTATTATCTATATAAATTGTTATTTGTGCCATTTTAAACTCCATAATATAAGTGTACATATAAGTGTATTATATTTTATTTAATTCCTTGTTTAAAACCCCAACTCCAATAGCAACTCCTGGCCATCCTTGACCTGCAAAAACTGTATCTCCAACATTATACAAACCATCAAATGGTGTGTTGCAACTTGGAAGTTGAAAAATTGTTTTTGCTGTTATTGGTTTACCTCCGCAGTTACTTCTGTTTATATATCTATAAAAAGTTTTTGAAGTGGCACTAAAAAGTGTTTTTATGTTTTCTTGTTTTAGATTTTCAAAATTATTTAAAAACTCTTTTATTATAAAATTTTGTGTGAACTCTTTTTTGGCTTCATATTCATCTTTTGTTAAACCTTCCCAAAATATAGCTTTTGAGTGTGTTGAAATTGTGATTGAATAGCCATCTTTTGATAACTTTTCATCATTTATATCTGAAATAGAAACAAAAAAAGAGTTTGAAATACAATTTGGAATATTATCTTTTAAAATAATTTGATAGTGATGTAAAAGTTTTTCTTTTGAATCCAATTTCAAATAAACCACAAAAGCACTTTGGTCGCTAAATGAAAATTTATCATAATACTTTTTTATATTTTCATCTAAAAATAGTTTTGAACTTTCAAAAATTGCTGAATTAAGAATAACTTTTGATACTAAATATTCATCTTTTGTGGAAAGTAATCTATATTTATTTTGCTCTTTTTTTATTGAAATAATTTGTTCATTATTTTGAACATTTACATCTTTTAATAAATCTTCTATTATTTGACCCATTCCACCAATTGGATAAAAAACCTTATGAAAGGGATATGACAAACCCAAACTCATGGCTAAAAGTGACAAATCTTTTGAGTCTGTTTGAAGAGTTATTAAAAGTTGCGCATTTATGAAAGCTTTGTACTCTTTTGAAATATTTGGTAAAACTTCATTTATATATCCATCAGCTGTTTTAAAAAGCATAAATCCAAACTCTTTTAGAAGTTCTCCTATAAAAAAAGCTGTTTTAGCATAAGCTTGAAGGCCGTATTTTGCAAAATATACTTTTTTTAAAGTCCAAAATCTTTCATCTATTTCTTTGATTGTTTTCCAAAAAACTCTATTGTTTTTATGATAATAAACATTATTTAATTGAGTTAAAAACTCTTCAAAATTTTGTATTCTATCTACAATTTTTTTGTTTTGAATAGTTCTAATTGCTATTTTACTTTGGATAATATTTGGAACAACTCCCACTTCATCAAAAATATTTTTGATTGGATGATTATTTTCATAACCTACAAAAGTAGTAGCTCCTGCGTTGAAAAAAGTACCATATCTTTTAAAAGTTGAAGCACAACCTCCCAAGTTTTTATCTTTTTCAAAAAGGATTAAATCTCTGTTTTTATTAAGTGCAGAGATTAAACTTCCACCTATTCCACTTCCAATAACTGCAATATCAAGATTTTTCATTATTCGCTCTTTTGAACTCTTCGATTGCTCTTTTTCTTGAAAATTCTATTGAAACTATTTGTTGTGGATAATCCAAAAATATATTTGATTGAACACCATTTTCACTATGAATGAGTTTTACATTTACATCTTTTAATTTAGGGATTACTGATTTTATAAAAATAGCCTCTTTATCGAATTTTGCCGATTGTAAATATGGATTAAATATCCTAAAATAAGGCACTGCATCAGCTCCTGTACTTGCTGCCCATTGCCAAGAACCTACATTTGAACTTGCTTCATAATCAAGAAGTTTTGAAGCAAAATATTGTTCACCTTTTTTCCAATCTATAAGCAAATTTTTTGTTAGATATGAAGAAACTATCATTCTTAAACGGTTATGCATTGTTCCAGTAAGATTAAAATATCTCATAGCTGCATCGATTATTGGAACACCTGTATTTCCATCACACCATTTTTGAAAAATGCTTTCATCTTCATTCCAGTTTACTTTTATACCATTTAGATTTTCAACTTCACTTTTTGGAAAATGAAATAAAATATAGTTGTAAAACTCTTTCCAAAAAAGCTCTCTTATAAAAAACTCTTTATTTTCAGTTCGGGCTTTTAACTCTTTTATTTTATTAAAAACTTGTCGTGGAGAAATTAGTCCAAACCTTAAATGAACAGCTAAATTTGAAGTTGCATTTTTATCAAAAAAATCCCTATCAACTTTATAATTATCTATTTTTTGTTCAAAATCTTCTAGTAATTCATATGCACTTTTTTGTAAAAACTGTGGCAAAGTTTGTTTTGTAAAACCCATATTTTCAAGTGTTGGAATAAAATCAAAATCATAAGAGATTAATTTTAGATTTTTATTTGTTTTAAACTCTTCGAGTTTATAAGAATCCCAAATAAATTTTAGGTTATTATAGTATGGAGTAAAGACTTTATAAGGGTTTTTATCAGCTTTTAGACAATTATTTGGATGGGTTATAAAAGAATCCGTAAAAGTTTGCATTGGAATGATTTTAGCTATTTCTTCATCTCTTTTTTTTGCATAATTATCAAAATCAACTGAACACAAAATGCTATTAAAGCCTTGATTTTTTAGACTTTCAAAAACTTCTTTTGGAGTTGAATAAAACATGGCTAAATTTAGACCTAAACTTTTTAAATTTTCTTTTAATTTTAAAACAGATTCATATACAAAAGTTACTCTTTTATCATCTCTTTCAAGTTTGTCTAAAATGTTTTTATCAAAGATAAATATAGGCAATACTTCATCTTTTGAATAAGATAAAATAGCGCTATCATTTACCCTTAAATCTCGTCTAAACCACAAAATTTGTTTCATTATTTGTAAGCCTTAATGTCGCTTCTTAAAGATAACTCTTTTGGATATGGATTTAAAAACTTTTGCACTTTTAAATACTGAACATCAAATCTTTTTACATATAAAT
>JBGSBO010000014.1:0-35922 GCA_041730535.1 Minisyncoccia bacterium | reverse complement strand
TACAGAACTTAGAGAAAATACTGAGAATTATATGGATAATTTAATAAAAGATACTCAAAAAGTATCTAACTTTTTTAAACACCCAAGTATTAGTTATGCAGCTTGATTTTTATGGTATTTTGTTGGGGGAGTAATAATTCTTTTTCTCTTCTTAAAAATAAAATTGTATAATGAATAATAAATGATATGATTACAAAAATAATAAAACCTAGAATTGATTTAATTTGAATAGGATTTAATAAAAACTGTTCTTCTAGTGGCATAATAACTTCAAAAGCACCTCTTACATCACCTAATTTCCAATCATTTTTTGGTGTATCTATTCTACTATTATGACAATCGATACAAGATTGAGAAGTTAAAATATCTGATACTGTTACTCTTAAAACCTTTTTATTATTTATATAATCTTCTTTTACAAATGTTTCATTAGGATTATTTTTCAAAAAAGACAAAGATTCTTTTTGATGTTCATCTAAAACTCTTTTTTGTCTATTTGGAAAAGGGTAATCACTAAAGAAATTTACGGTAATTCCCCTTTTTTCAGTTAATCTTTCACTTAAATTATAAATAGTTGTTGCAGGAAGAGGAATTGTATTTGAAGCAATATCATGATTATAATCAATTATAATATCTGTTTTTGATTTTAATTTTTTGACAACTTTGTCATTATAATAACTTCTAAATATTTTTAAGTGCTCTACTAAAGTTGCTGATTCTAAAATAATTTTATCTTTTTGATTTTGTAAAGATAAAGTTGGTAAATAAAATATTACTAATAAAGAAAGTACAAGAGAAGAGACAACAACTGGACCAATTATTGGATTTGTAACTGTTTTATAAATAAATTTAAACATGTTACTCTTCTTTAAATTTATTATTAATTGCTATTACTTCATCTTTATTTTCAATAAATAATTCAACAAGTTTGGGATCAAAATGGAAACCTTTTTCTTTAATGAGTAAATCAAATGCATCATTTAATTCCCATGCTTTTTTATATGGTCTTGATGAAGTCAATGCATCAAAAACATCAGCGATTGCAGTAATTCTTCCTAAAATTGGTATGTTTTCACCTTTTAAAGCATTTGGATAACCAGTGCCATCATATTTTTCATGATGATTATAAGCTATTACTCCACCTGCTTTTAGATATTTACTTTTTGAACCTTTTAAAATCTCATAACCTATTTTTGCATGATTTTTCATTATTTCAAATTCAGCATCATCTAATTTTCCTGGTTTTAATAGAATATTATCAGGTATTCCAATTTTCCCTAAATCATGAAGAGGTGAAGCATAAAAAATTATATCTTGGAGCCTTTCATCCAAACCATAAGCACCTGCAAGTAATTTACAATAATGTGCAACTCTATGAGTATGTGCATTTGTTTCAGGATCTTTATATTCAGCACTTTTACCTAACATTTGTAATGTCTCTGATTCTGATTCTTTAAGTCTTAATGTTGTGACACTAACCTCTTCTTGTAATAACAATGCTTTATCTTGTAACAATAATTGAGATTTTCTAAGTTTTAGCATATTTATTATTCTTGCTTTAAATGCAGGTGCATTAATAGGCTTACTCAAAAAATCATTAGCTCCGTACTCTAAAGCTTTTATTTGAAGTTGCATATCATCACCTACTGCTGTTAGCATTATAATAGGAGTATTTTGATTTTTTTCTCTAAATTCTTTTATAAAATCTAAACCATTTAATTCAGGCATCATATAATCAACAATAACTAAATCATAATTATTTTGGAAAGATGTTTTTAAAGCCTCTATAGGATTTAGAAAACTTTCAATTTTTAAATTAAGAATTTTTGCATAACTTTCAATTATCAAAAGATTCGTTTTATTATCATCAACCGAAAGAATTTTCATATTCTCAACATTCATTACTAACTCCTAAACAAAAATCAAATATCTAAACTAATCTACAATACAATACTTCATCAACAACTGCTCTTGCAATTTGATTTGTTTCAACAACCACATGTTCTAAATGTAAACCTTTTAAAGCTTCTTTATCTGCTTCACTTGTAACGGTTACTATTGTTTTGCTATTATGAGTTAAATCTCCAACTGCTTCACAAATGATATGTAAAATTTCTGGATTATTAACAGCTACAATAACTGCTGATGCTTTTGTTATATTAACTGAATTTAATATATGTCTTTGTGCAGCATTTCCAAAAACTATTGGTTCACCTTGGTCTTTTCCAACTTGATAAAAATTAATATTATGCTCTAAAATAACATATTTTTGACCGAATGCTTTTAGCTCTTTTACAATAGCTTGACCAAATCTTCCATATCCTAAAACCACAACATGATTTTCTGTATCAACTGAAACATTGTATGTATTTGTTATCATCATTGCATCTTCTGGCATTAATCTAGCTGCTGCTTTTGATAAGTTTTTCAATATAATTGGTGTCAAAATCATTGAAATTACAATAGTTACTATTAATATTTGAGAATGTGCTGGATCAACTAAATTTTGACTTCTTGCTAGTTCTAAAATAGCTAGTGAAAATTCTCCAATTTGAATCAATGATAATGCTGTTTTAAATGCAACTCTTTTATTATCTTCAAATCTCACAAGAGCATAAATAATTGTAAATTTTAATCCCATAATAACTGGTAACAAAAGTAAAATTACAAAGAAATAGTCATAAATTATCTTAAAACTTATTTGCATTCCAACAGTAATAAAGAAAACCCCTAATAAAATATTTCTAAAAGGAATAAGGTCAGCTTCAACTTGGTGTTTGAATTTTGTTTCAGCAATCATCATACCTGCTATGAATGCTCCTAAAGAGTATGAAAATCCAAAATAATACGCCAAATATGCAGATCCCATCGCAAGTAATAAAACAGATGCTACAAATAACTCATCTGATTTTGTAGCAGAAACATATCTTAAAAAAGGTTCCAATAAATATCTTCCACTAAAATATAATAAAGCTAATAATACTGTTGCAGCTAGTATAGTTTTTCCAATTGTTAAAACTAATGAACTTTCTCCTGTCATTGAAAAAAATGAGATCATTAATAAAATAGGAATAACTGCAATATCCTGCATAATTAAAATACCTAAAACTCTTCTTCCATAAGGTTTATTTATCTCTTTTGTTTCATTAAATGTTTTTAATACAATTGCCGTTGATGATAAAGCAAGTGCCGTTCCTATTATCAATGATGTTTGTGTAGGAAGGCCAATTACAAATTTTGATATTAAAAATACAAAAAATGCAGTAATTATTATTTGTAAACTTCCTGTAAAAAAAACTTCTCTTTTCATTTTTTTAAGATGAGATATTGAGAATTCCAATCCAATTGTAAACATTAAAAAAACTACACCAAATTCAGCTATTTCTCTTAATTCATGATTATTCACAGCTTCGTGTAAATTAAATACATAAGCTATTATTGTTCCTGTTACAATATAACCTATGATTGTTGGTAGATGTATTTTTTTTAAAATTAAATTTAAAATTAATGTTATTAATGTTGTAGCTACAATAATTCCTAACATTGGACTATCTCCTTATAAGTTTTATTTGTAATGCATTTGCTTATAACCTTCTAATCTTTTTTTATAAGCAGAATTTAACATGGCATTTTTTGAATCTAGAAAATCTATTGCTAAACACTCTTGATTTCCCCGTCCTATTCTTCCTAAATATTGAACTAATCGTCCATAATAAGAAATAGGCGTTACAAACATAATTGTATTTAGATGTGGGAAATCAATTCCTTCTCCAAAATATGAAGTTGTTGCAATAATTAAAGATTTGCTTTTTACTAAATTCATATTTTCAACTTGTTCTTTTTTATTTAAGCTTCCATGAACACATATATAGTCAAGATTTTCTTTTTGGAAAAGATTTTCTAATACATTTATATGCTCTATTCTATCAGTTAAAACTAAAATTTTTCTTTCAATATTAGTTTTTATTGCATCAATTATTAAATTATTTCTATTCTCATCTAAACACAATTCATTTATCATTGTAGCATAATTATCGGCAGTACTTTCAAAGTTAGTTTTTATTATTTGTAGTTTATTAGTATGGGTTTTTTTCTTTTTATATTCATAAGAAATATCACCTAATTGTTGATATAAAATTGGTTGAAGCTCATCTTTTCTATTTGGAGTCGCACTTAATCCTAAAAGATATTTACCCTTAAAATTTTTGACAATTTGTTCAAAAGTTATTGCTGGAATATGATGGCATTCATCAATAATTACAAAAGAATAATTATTAATAATATCAGGGTCATTTTTCAAACTTTGCATTGTTCCTACATCAATAGAGCCATTAAGTTTATTATGTCCTTTTCCTAAATACCCAATATCTTTTTTTGTATATCCAAAATAATCAACAAACCTTTCAATCCATTGATTTAGCAACATATTTTTATTTACAACAATCAAAGTACTACATGCTCTTATTTCAAATATTTTTGCGCCTAAAAGGGTTTTCCCAAAACCAGGAGGTGCCACACAAATAGAAAAATCTGTTTTTTTAATCTCTTTTATTGCATCATTTTGCTCAGGTCTTAGGTTAAAAGTAACTTTTTTAGTTTGAATCTCTTTGAAATTTCGTTTATCAATAAATGAAAATTCAACACCATTAAGATTGAAAAAATCAACTATTTTTTCTTTTAACCCACGGGGGAGAATAAGATATTCTTCATTTTCATCAAAAGATTTTATATATTTTGGGGTATTGAATAATGGTTTTCTAAGACTTAAAAGTATTTTTATTTGTGGATTCTCAAAACTAGCAAATGATTTTAATTGATTAATTAGTGATTTTGATAGGTTCATTGTTGGAATATAAATACTATCTTCTAAAATCATTTCAATATTATTTAGAGGGAATTCAATCTTTTTAAACTCTTTTTCTTGATTTGTTGATATTGATGTTTCACCAAAACTACAAACAATTTGTTTTGAAAGTTTTTGCACATTATTTAATATTTGCCATTGGTCTTCATAAATCTTATTTGTATTAACATCAATAAAAACTGTTCGATTTTTATCTCTATATTTTAAATGTAAAGGAAGTTCTAAACTATTTCCTAAACTCTCTTTAGTTGCAAACTCTTTATTTGGATAAATTTTAGCTGTAATATTTGCTTTTCTTAAAATAAAAGAAGCAAAATTAAAAACAATTTTTGAGGAAATCTCTTCTTGTAAAAAAATCCATACTAAAACTGAATTATAAGAACTTAATTCATAATAAGCTTTAATATTTAAAGAATTTAAAGCAATTTGTAATTTAAATTTATCTTCATCTAAAATCTCAAAAACAACAAATTTTGACATATTTTTTTGATTTATACAATAAGTAGCTAAAAATGAATTTCCTCTTAAATGTTCTTCAATCTCTTTGTTCGAAAAAGGAAGATAATCCTCCGCTTGAAATGTTGCAGTAACTGGATAGAAACCTTGTTTAGAGCCATCTTTACTAATCCATTTTTTTGCATAAATATCAAATCTTGCAATAAATAAAGATTTAAAAAGTTCAATTTTTTCATCTTTTGTAAACTTCTTTTTAACAAAGAAAGAGTCTTTTTCTACTTTTATTTCTTGTTTTAAAAGTTCAATTTGCTCTTCAATTCTATTTTTTTCAATATAAAGATTTTCAAGTTGTTTTTCAAGATTTGTCATTAAAGCCAATCAAAGTTAAAAATTTTTCAACAACTAAAAAAGAACCAAAAACCAAGTATTCTTCATTTTCTACTATTTTAATTGATTTTTCATTTATTATATTTAATTGTTTTATAATCTCTAATAAACTATTTTTTTCTACAATTCTTTTATCGTCTAAAGGCATAATAATAATTTTACTAATAATTGGTTTTAATATTTTTAAAACTTCTTCATAATCTTTATCTTTATAAGAATTATAAATTAAAGTGATTTTTTTACCTTCAAATTCTTTTGCAATTACATGAGCCGCCAAGGGGTTATGTCCTACATCAATAGTCACATTAGGAAGAATTTTTTGACATCTACCAAATAAAGGAACATCATCAAATAGTTTTAAATCAATAGGAATTTTTAGCTCATGCAAACACTCAATTACTAAATGTAAATTTCTTTTTAAATATGATGCAAATTTATTATTTAATTCATATTTGTCAAATTCTTTTACTTCAATAATTTCTATATTCTTATTTCTTTCTTTTAAAATTTGCTCTTTTACTTTATAAGCTGTTTTTAGAACACTATTAAAAACTTGATAACCAATAAGCATTTTATTATCAGCAGAGCGCATTTTTGTAGCTGCTATTTCTTCAACTGTATTTCCTAAAAAACTCATGTGGTCAAGACCAATAGTTGTAATTAATGAAAGATTATTTTCAACCACATTTGTTGCATCAAACTCTCCACCAAGTCCAGCTTCTAAAACTAAATAATCAAAATCTTTTGATAAATAAAAAGCCAATAAAGTTGTATATTCAAAATAAGTTAATTTTGACAATAACTCTAAAGGAAATAAATCTTGCAAAAAGATGTGAGCCAATTCAAGGTTTTCATCACTAACATCATTTCCATTTATCCAAATTCTTTCATTAAATTTCATAATATGAGGAGAACTATAATGTAAAACTTTGAACTCTTTTTTATACAAATAATGAGCTAAAAATCTTCCAGTACTTCCTTTTCCATTGGTTCCCACAATATGAATTACAAATGGAAGATTAATTTTTGTTGATAGAATTTTCCAAGAAGATTCTACAATTGTAAAATCTATCTTGTCATAATATAGAGTTTTATGTTCTAAAAACTCATTTAATGTGGCTTTTTTAAAATCAACTTGCATATTATTTAAAAGAAGAAACTGCTATTTTAGATAAAACTTCATCTAAAGCTTTATTTGCTGCATTTGAAATCGCATCAAATCTTTTTGTTTCAGTAATTGTTGTTCCATCATCAATAGAGAAATCATGTTCTCCATCAACTGCAAATGATTTTTTAATTCCATTATCTTTTCTAAAATAATCAATTTTAAGTACCACAACTGCTCTATACAATTTATTATATCCCAAAGCATCATATTGTAATGTTTGCATACTTACAGAATTTATTGTTACATTCATAACTACATCTGCAATTGATTCTTTATCAACTAATTTAGAATCTAGTTTTTGAATTAATATTTTATTGACCGCATCTTTTACTAAAACTGCATTTTTAGGATCTTCTAAACTAACATTTAATTTAACAAAAACATTACCTTCCATCTCTTTTTTTGCATAATAACTTGATGGTTTATAACCACAAGCTACAATAGAAAATGAAATAGCAAAAGTAAATATTACAAATAGCAATTTTTTTAAAATATGCATATTTTCCATTATCCTTTTATTACAAAATTCACAAGTTTATTTGGAACTACAATCTCTTTAATTAATTCATTATCACCCAACCATTTTGCAGCTGCTTTTTTCGCTAAAGGTAATATCTCATCTTTTGAAGTATTTGGTGCAACTTCAATTTCACATCTTTTTTTACCATTTACAGTTACAGCTAAAATTATTGAATCTAATTTAAATACTTCTTCTTTAACTTCTAGTTTTTTATCAAAATTTGAAAGTTTGAACAGTTGATTTGATAATTCCCAAGATGCATGTGGAATTATAGGTTCTAAAATATTTGTTAAAACATAATATCCTTCACTCCAAACAGCTTCATTTTTTTGTGCTTGTAAAGCATTTAACGCTTCCATACAAGAAGCAATCAAAGTATTAAAAGTGTATGTTTTTGCAAACACTTCATTTGATTTAACAAGTGCTTCATAAACTTTTTTTCTAGCTTCTTTTTCTTCTTTATTTAAAGTTGCATGATTTATTGATTCAAAACTATTTAAACCCTCTGCAGTTACATTAACAGCTCTTTCATAGAATTTTTTTATAAATCTATAAGCACCATCAACGGCACTGTCATTCCACTCTAATTCTTTTGTAGGAGGTGCAGCAAACATCATAAATAATCTTGCAGTATCTGCTCCATATTTTTCAACTATTAAATCAGGATCTACAACATTTCCTTTAGATTTTGACATTTTTGCACCATCTTTTAAAACCATACCTTGAGTAAGTAGTTTTTTAAATGGCTCTCTTGAATTTGTATATCCTAAATCATTTAATACTTTTGTAAAGAATCTTGCATATAAAAGGTGCAGAATTGCATGTTCAATTCCACCAATGTATTGGTCAACATTCATCCAATAATCACTATCAGATTTTGAAATTCCAACTTCATTCCAAGATTTTGGATTTGTTGCATATCTTAAAAAATACCAAGATGATTGAACAAAAGTATCTAAAGTATCTGTTTCCCTAAGCGCTGGTTTTCCACATTTTGGGCAAGAACAATGTTTCCAAGTAGGATGAGAATCTAAAGGATTTCCCTCACCTGTAATTTCTACATCTTCAGGTAATGCGATTGGTAAGTTTTCTATTTTTTCAGGAACTAAACCACAATCTTCACAATGAACAAAAGGAATTGGAGCACCCCAATATCTTTGTCTTGAAACTCCCCAATCTCTTAATTTATAATTTACTTGTTTTACACCCAAAGAATTTTGTTCAAAATGATAGATAATAGCTTTTTTTGCTTTTGTATTAGGAAGTCCTGTAAAACCTTCACTATCAATTAATTTACCTTCACTTGTAAATGCTTCTGTTTGTTTTTCAATAATTCCCTCAGCTCCTACAATTACTTGTTTTACTGGCAAATCATATTTTTTTGCAAACTCAAAATCTCTTTGGTCATGGGCAGGAACAGCCATAACAGCACCTCCACCATAAGAACCTAAAACAAAGTTTGCTACCCAAACAGGAATTTTTTCACCTGTTAATGGATGCATTACATCAATTTCTAAAGAAATTCCCTCTTTATCTTGAGTTGCTCTATCTCTTTCACTAACTTTTTGCATCTCTTTGATTGCTTTGATTTTGTTATCTGGTAAAAGCTTATTTTCAACCATATATTTTACAATCGCATGTTCAGGAGCAAGTGCAGAATAAGAAACTCCATAAATAGTGTCAGGTCTTGTTGTAAATACAACATATTTTGTAAATTGTCTTTCTAATTTAGCTTTTGAGTCTTTTGATAATTCAAATTTAAACTCTAAACCTTCACTTCTTCCAATCCAATTTTCTTGCATTGTTAAAACCTGAGAAGGCCAATCACTTTTTAATAGTTCCAAATCATCTAATAATTCTTGCGCATATTTAGTAATTCCAACATAGTATCCAGGCATTTCTTTTTGTTGAACTTCATTATCACATCTCCAACAACAACCCTCTTCAACTTGTTCATTTGCTAAAACTGTATGACACTCTTCACACCAGTTTACTGTAGTTGATTTTCTATACAATAATTTTTCTTCATACATTTTAATGATGAACTCTTGTTCCCATTTTGTATATAATTCATCAGAAGTTGCGAATTCTCTAGTTTGCGAAAAAGATAAACCTAAAGCTTTTAATTCATCTCTCATATAATCAATATTTTCATAAGTCCATTTTTTTGGATGTAGTTTATTTTTTATTGCTGCATTTTCTGCTGGCATTCCAAAACTATCCCAACCAATTGGGTGTAAAACGTTAAAATTTGATTTTCTAAAATGTCTTGCAAATGCATCACCTAAACAATAGTTTCTAACATGTCCCATGTGTATTCTTCCGCTTGGATATGGAAACATACTTAGTATATATTTTTTCTCTTTTGTTTGATCATCACTTGGCTCAAAAGATTGATTTTCACTCCAAAAATTTTGCCATTTTTTTTCAATATCTTTTGAATTATATTCCATTAAAACTCTTCCTTATCTTGACTTTTTGCGCTCTCTATTAAGGCTAATGCTATAGAGAAAATATTAGCAACAACTGCACCTATTGCTAAAGAGATAGTTAAAGGTACATCATTTGTAAATGTAAGTACCAAAAATGCTGGAATTAGGTGTAAGTCAGCTACTAATGAACTAGCTAAGAGTTCAGCTGCTAGTAAGTTTTTAACCCCGAGTTTAAGTATTGTCGAAATAACATTGACACCAGCTGCTACAAATAATGCAATTGCATTTGGTTCGTATAAAAACCCTGCTGTTGTTGTTAAAGACATTAGTGAAAAGAAAATATAGGTTACTTTACCCCAATCCATTTTTATCCTTTAGATATAAGTTTTGCTTTTATTAAAGCATATATGTTAGCTAAAAAATGATAAAAAATTGCTTTTCAATTTTTTTGATTAATCTATCTTATTTCTATTTTTAAAAGCTATCAACATTTTATAGATTAAATAAAATATTATGAATTTCAATAAAAGTTGAACAATCATATATAAACCAAATCCATCTGCTATAATCTCAAAGATATTAAGATTATGAAGTAAAAGATTAAAAGAAATGTCATTTGTAGATAAAAGATAGATACAAATTGAAATATAAAGTGTAAAAGTAAAAAACTTTTCTTTTTGCATGAATATAAAATTATAAATACTATACCAAATAAATAAAACTATTAAAATTGCTATCAATAATTCTTTAAATATTCCATTTGGTATATATTCAATATATCCTCTTGATACATCTAAAAATTTGTATTCTAAAAATGATAAAAAAAATTCTAATACTAAAATCCAATTTAGTGCTAATAACCAATTTTTTCCATTTTCTGAGGTAATGGAATCAAATTTATTTTTTATTTCTTTTATAGTATCTTCTTGCATATTTTCTCCTATTTTATAAATAGAATTTGTTCGGATTTATTAAATTTTATTGTATCAAATTTATTTAGCAAAATATGTTATTTTTTTGTTAATAAAAAGTAAGAAGCTTCACAATAAATGAATTAAAAAAAAGGAAAGAGCAAAAAGCTATTTCCTTTCATAAAAATATAATTTTATTAAACTATAAAAAATAAATCAAACTGTACCTTGTTCGTACATAGCTCTTAATTTTTCTTTTTCCTTTTGTCTTACTACTTTTACAGCTTCTTTAACTCTGAAATCTTCAACAGAAAATTTAAACTGAACTAAAAAAGTAGCCGCAACGAAAATTGAAGAATAAGTTCCTACTATAATTCCTACAAACAATGTAAATGAGAATCCATAAATAATCTCTCCTCCAAAAAACAACAATGTTGCTACAACAAAAAGTGTTGTTAATGAAGTTAATGTTGTTCTTGATAAAGTTTTACTAACTGAAAGATTTATAACTTTTTCTAAAAATGTCTCTTTAGTTATTTGTAAATTTTCTCTAATTCTATCAAATACAATTATAGTATCATTAATTGAATATCCAAGAAGAGTTAACATCGCTGCTAGAATATCTAGATTAACTTCTACACTAAATAAACTAATTGCTCCCATTGCAATTATACTATCATGCACTAATGCTAAAATCGAAGCTAAAGCAAATCTCCATTCAAATCTAAATGAAACATAAATTAACATAACTAATAAAGATAAACCTAAAGCAATAAGACCTTTTTCTCTAAGCTCTCCCCCAACTTTAGCCCCAACCATATCTACTCTTCTTATTTCAAACTTTCCACTTGGAGCTAAAATTGCATGCATTTCATCTGCTATATCATTTGTCAAATCAGAACTACTTCCTGTAATTCTAATCACAACTTCATCAGCAGCACCAAATTCTGTAATTACAGCATTTGAGTATTTTGTCTCTTTAAAAATATCTCTTAATTGATTTATTGGTGCTGTTTGTTCATATTTTACTTGAACAATTGTTCCACCTACAAAGTCAATACCAAAATTTAGACCTTTTGTTAAAAGTAAAACTATTGATGCTATTATTAAAAAAGAAGAAAGTCCTAAAAAAGCAAATCTCTTAGACATAAAGTCATATATTTTTTCTGTACTAAACATTTCCATTATTTAACTCCAAACCATTTTCTTAGATTTTTATCTTTATTTATTCTTGGTAACAATAATTCATAAATACCATGTGTACCTAAAATTGCAGTCAACATTGAAGTTAAAATTCCAATAGAAATTGTAATAGCGAATCCTTTTATAGGACCTGTTCCATAAGCATATAAGATTACAGCTGCTAATAAAGTTGTAATGTTTGAGTCTAAAATTGCTCTCATTGCATTTGAATATCCATCTTCAATAGCTTTAGTAACAGATACACCTTCACTTATTAGCTCTCGGATTCTTTCAGTGATAATAACATTTGCATCAACTGCCATACCAATAGTAAGTACAATTCCAGCCATTCCAGGAAGTGTTAAAGTTGCTCCAAACATTGCCATTACTGCAATAATAATAAATACATTCGCAATAAGTGCAATATTTGCAATAACACCTGCACGTCTGTAATAAATAATCATAAATATAAATACTAAAGCAAATCCAGAAAGTAAAGCAATTGTTGAAGCTTTTATAGAATCAGCTCCAAGAGATGGTCCAACACTTCTTTTTTCTAATAAAGTAACTGTTGCAGGTAATGCTCCACTTCTTAAAGCAATTGCAACATTTCCAGCTTCTGCAACTGTAAATCCACCTGAAATTTGTCCACTTCCACCACCAATTCGCTCTCTTATATTTGGTGCTGAATAAACTTTCCCATCTAAAACAACAGCTAATCTTTTACCAACACTTTTCGCTGTAAAATCACCAAAAATTCTTGCACCTGTTGAGTTTAAAGTAAAATTAATAATTGCTTGATTTGATTGGTCAAATGCAACTTGAGCATCAATTACTTGGCTTCCTGTTAAAATAGGGATCTCTTTTACTAAATATTTTATATTTGGATTATTTGTATCTTCTAAAATTATATTTCCATAAGATGCAGCTTGTGAAGATGTCATAGTATTTACTTGGTCTGATCTTTCTTCATCAACAGCCATTAATTCAAGATTTGCCGGTTTAGAAATAAGCTCACGTGCAGCTTTTTCATCTGCTGCTGTTTTAATTCCAGGAAGTTCAACAACAATATCTGTTTCACCTTGTCTTAAAACAGAAGGTTCTGATAAACCAAATTGATCAAGTCTATTTCTTATTGTTTCAACAGCTTGAACGACAGCTAAATCTTTTGTTTTAGCTATATCTTCAGCAGTTAATTTTAAAGTATATTTTAAATCATCTTTTGAAATAGCTAAACCTTTTATTTGATTTAACATTTCATCCATTTTTGCTATTTCATCTTTATCTAATACTGAAAATACAACAGCATCGCTTTCAATTGAAAGTCCATCTATTAATAACTCTTCATCATCTGAAAAGTATTTTACAGTGGTAGCTATGGTTTTAATTTTTGAAGTTACTGCTTCTTGTGTATTAACACCTAAAAGCATATGTAAGCCACCTTGTAAATCAAGGCCTAATGCTATTTTTTTTCCTGTATCTGTTTGTAATAAAGATGGTATTGAGAAAGTAACACCAAAAATAATACTTAGTGTAAATATTATAAGTCTGTAATTAAAGATTTTCAATTCTTTTCCTTGAGTTAGGGTTTTATTTGAAGTGATTTAAGATATGTAAAATTACATATCTTAAAAATTTGAAGAATTTTAGTCTTCTAAAAGTTTTGCTACAAACTCTCTAACAAGTTTCATTTCAGTGCCATCACTGTTTTTTACTACAAAATATGTATCTTCTACTTTTGTAACTTCTACCATTAAGCCACCATTTGTTACAATCTTATCACCCTTTTTCAAATTACCAACCATTTCTTTATGAGCTTTCGCTTGTTTTTGTTGTGGTCTGATAATCAAAAAGTAAAAAATCGCAAATAATGCAACTAGAGGTAGCAATGAGCTTATTAAATCTGTACTTGAACCTTCCATCAAATTTCCTTTTAAAAAGTAGTTTATTATGTTTTTACTAAAACGCGATTATTCTAACAAAAACTTCATAATAAAAGGCTTCATCACTGCAATTTTATTAGCTTCTTTTATGTACTTAAGCTATTTTGGCATTGAATATAAAATTTTAAATACTGTTTTAGGGCTATTTGCCATATATTTTTTATTAGTAATTCCTAAAAAAGCCTTATTTCTTGCAGGTTTTTTATCAGGTATATTATGGTGTTCTTGGATGGCTGTTAGTCTTCAATATTATGATTTAACATATTTAGCTCCTGTTTTTATAATAGGTATATCATTAGTTTATGCTTTAATTTTCTATTTATTTGCCCTTTATGATAGATTAACATTTAGAATTATTACAATTTTTGCATTTACTTTTTTTGCACCACTTGGTTTTAATTGGATGAAATTTGAACTTATTTTTGTTGATTCTTATATTGGAATTTCAAAAGAAGATTTTTTACTTGTTTTATTTTCATTTTATTTAATAATTAAATTAAAAAGATTTAAAGTTTTAGGATTCTTACCCTTATTATTAACCATTTCTCTTAGCAAAGGTGAATATATTCAAAATCCAAATGCAAAAATCCATATGCCACAAATGGATATAAAACAGAGTTTAAAATGGGAAAAAGGTTATCAAGAAGTTTTACACGAAAAGAATTTTGAAGAAATTGAAACTGCAATTAATCTAAAAAAAGATTTAGTCGTTTTACCTGAAACTGCATTTACAACAGTTTTAAATAGAAATGCACATCTTTTAGAAAGATTAAAAGATTATTCTTCGAGCATTGATATTATTGCAGGAGGATTATATGTGGAAGATAAACAAATATATAATGCCTCTTATCATTTTAGCAATGGTGAAATTCAAGTAGCTAAAAAAGTTGTTTTAGTTCCTTTTGGTGAAGAAATACCACTTCCAAAGTTTTTTGTTGATTTAATTAATAAAGTTTTTTATAATGGTGCACAAGATTACTCAAAAGCAGCAGCGCCAACTGATTTTATAATTAAAGGTGAAAAAATAAGAAATGCTATTTGTTATGAAGCAACAACAGATAAAATCTTTGAAAATTTAGAAGATACAAAATATATGATAGCCATTTCAAATAATGCTTGGTTTACACCATCAATTGAGCCAACACTTCAACATTTGTTATTAAAGTTTTATTCTAGAAAATATAATATAACAATATTTCATGTTGCAAATGGAAGTCCTAATAGAATTTATAGACCGTAAAAATCTAAAGATTAAATCTTTAGATTTTTAGAAATAATAAGAAACTCCCATTTTTACTTTTTCATCATTTTCTTTATATAAATCATCATTTATATATTTTAGAGTCAAAGAAGCATTTGTATCTAATTTATAAGTTGAAAATATTTCAAATTGATTATTTTGCAGACCTTTATTATATTTATCATAAGAGTACTCAAGCCCTATTTTTAGATTATCAAATCTATTTGTTACAAAACCAAGAGATGAACCTAAAGAAAATAATTGATCACTTTGTTTATAATAAACATTTGAGCCAAACATCAAATAAATAAAATCTTTGGATGTACCATAAGAGATTCCAGCCTCTGGTTTTACTTTAAAATAATCACTTTGATCTTTAAAATGCTCATAAGCTAAATCAATTCCCCATGAAATTGGTTTAAAAAACATATCTCTTGGGGCTAATGATTTTATTTTTAGTAATGTAAATCTATCTAATTTAATATTTTCATCTTTTTGTTTTTTTAAATTTAAATCAAAAAAATTAATATAAGCACCTTGTAAATATCCATCACTAATATCATAAATATCGTTGTAAACAGGCTTTAAAGCAAATTCAAAAGAATCAGCTGAATCATAATAAAAAGATATTCTTGCAGAATCATGAGAATCAAGGGGATTAATTGGAGCTTTTATTTCATAATTTGAAATCTGATTATAAGTACTTCTTTGTTTTAAAAGTTCTAAATATTTTTTAATATACTCTTTTTTTTCAATTTTATTACTAGCTCTTTGATATTGTAAATAAGAGATTTTAAAATCCAAATATGAGATTTTATCATCAACACTTAAATTTTCATTTAGCTCTACATTTTCATTTACAAAAGATTCTAAATACTCTTTATTTTCAATTTTTTCTTCTAAAATATTTTTCATTTTTTTCATACTTGAATGTCTATATTTAGAGTCTTTTATAAGATTATATGGCTTTAAAATTTTTATAGAATCAAGGGGAACTGTTTTAAAAGTAAACTTACTTACTAAATCCAAATCACTTCTTGCGACTTCAAGTAACCATAAAATATTATAAGAGCAATTTTCTTTAAAGAAAAAATAATCAGAATAAGAATCTTTTAATTCAAAAGTATGCAATACCAATCTATTTACTTCTTCTTCATTTAAATCTAAATCATATTCCCAAATATCACGTTGTTCAAGGCTGTTATACTCTTTTATTTTTTCATAATAAGGTAAAATTGAGTATCTTCCTTCATACTCACCAAATAATCCCTTATAGGCAAAAACCAATCCATTTGTATCATTTGTTTTTGCAGCATAATTTATAGCATTTGAAATTAAAGCTGTGTCCTTATCAGAAGAAACTCGTAAAAAAGTATGTCCGTACATTGATGCAGGTGAGTTTATATGAGCTGTGGGAAATACCATAGTTACATATTTAGCATTTATTAAAGATAAATACTGATTTAATTCTGAACATTCATAATTTATTATTTTATTTTCAAGGGAAGGAATATTTTGTTTTAACCACTTAACTCTTAATGGAAATCTACATAAAACATTGTTTTGTCCTTTTTCTAAAGAGTCTATAGTTTCAAATAATTCTTTTTTTAGATTTGTTTTACCCTCTTTTGAGATAAAAAAATTATCTGAATCTATTTCGCTACTTCCATCTCTATAATGTAATAGTTTTGACCAATAAGGATTCTCATAAAGTTTAGTTTGTTCAATAAATAAAGAGATATCACTAGAAGAAAAACACGAACTTGAAAATAGAAAAGTAAGTAATAAATACTTACTTTTTCCATTAAAAAAATTACATATATTTAGCAATTGAATCAATAACAGTAGCTGAAGTTACATTTTCATTTGAATAAATATTTGTGAAGTTTGATTGTAGTTTTGCAGAAAATTCAACATTGTTTTCAACATTCATTAATTTTGCAACAGTTGATAAAGTTTCACCATGACCAGCAGAAATATCTAATGCTAACTCATCCATATTTTCTTCAACAAATTTATTTAATTTATCATTTGAAACAAAATCACTTGGTTTATTACAATTTGATGTTCCACTTGTAATCCCAAACGTTTGGTTTCCTGAAGTTCCATTTGTAGTTGCAGCTAATGCTTGTAATACAGATGTACTTTGATCTTTAATAATCAATGAACCTAATCCACAACCTGTATTTTCATTTGCGTAAACAGCTGTTGTTAATCCAATTGCTGCTATTAAACTTATAATCTTTTTCATATTATCTCCTTGAAAGTTTAATAGATTCTATAATTTTTTGTTTAAATAAAACCTTAAAAATAATTATTTTAGTATTTTTCAATTACTTTTTGTACAATCAAATCTTTTTCTAAATGCTCATCAAGTTGTAAATCAAAAGCAAAGTCTAAAATATCTTTGAACTTTTTTGAGGGTTTATATCCTAAGGCTATTAAATCCCGTCCTTGAACTAATGGCTCTATTGCTTTATTTTGAATATTTAACTCTTTTGCACTATTTAAAAGCCAAGAAGTTGCCTTTGGGCATTTATCTTTGTCACTAATATCTCGACCCAAACAATCAGCTAAACAAACTAAACATAAATCTTCAATATTTACTTTTAAAGATAATCGCTTAATTGCTTTTAGTGATGATTCAGCCAAATAAAGTTGAAATGGAGCTAAATGATTTTTTACCAATGAACAAACTATTTCTATAAATTTCTTTTCATTTGTAAGTTTTGATAAAAAAGAAATTGTGGATTCTATTCCTAAATTTTCATGTTTAAAAGAAGTGATTTTTCCATTTATCTCTTTTGTGCAAAATGGTTTCCCCAAATCATGACATAAAATGGCATAAAACAGATATAACTTTTTATATTCATCTTTTATGTTTTCTTCTTTTAAAATTCTAGCCATTTCATCAAGACACATCATAGTATGAATCCAAACATCGCCCTCAGGATGATATTCAGGTTCTTGAATACAATTTATCAAAACTTCTAATTCAGGAAAATATTTTAAAATTCCAAGCTCTCTTATTAGTTCAAAACCAATTGAAGGTTTAGAAGATTTTAAAAAAAGTTTTTTCAACTCTTCATAAATTCTCTCTTTTGGTAAATATTTTAATTCATCATTCAAAACTATTTGTTTACAAAGCTCTTTAGTTTTTTCTTCAATTTTAAAATCAAATCTTGAAGCAAAACCAACAGCTCTATAAACTCTTAATGAATCTTCTATAAAAGTATCATCATCTATATGTTTTATAGTTTTATTTCTTAAATCATTTATTCCATTAAAAGGATCAAGGAACTCTTTTTTTGAAAAATCGTATCCTATTGCATTAATAGTAAAATCTCTTCTAATAGCTGCTTCTTTGAAGCTAAGATTTGTATTTATTATTACTTCAAAGTCTTGATGAGTATTTCCTATTTTTTTTTCAATTCGTGGAAGTGCAAAATCAAAATCATATTCATCAACTCTTAAAGTTAAAACTCCAAATGATTTTCCAACTAATTTAACAGAACCATATTTTTTTAAGGATTTTTCAATAATTTCAAAGCAGTCTATTCCAAAGATTTCAACATCATAATCTTTTACAGGAATATTTAAAAAATAATCTCGAACACAACCACCCACAAGAATTGGAGTTGCTCCTAATTCTTGTAAGTTTATTAAAATATCTTCTAATATTTTGGGAATATTAAATTTTATTGTAGTGGTGAACATCTTGTTGTGGGAATGGAATAGAAATACCTTCCTCATCAAATCTTAATTTTATTGTTTCTGTTAAATCAAATTTAACATCCCAATAATCAGGAGTTTTAACCCAAATTCTAAGAACAAAGTTTACAGAAGAATCAGCTAATTCTGAAACTGCTATTGTAACACCTTTATCAATTAAAATCTTTTCATGTGAAGAGACAATATTATTTAACACTTCTTTTGTTTTTTTAATATCATCTTCATATCCAATACAAACAACTAAATCAACTCTTCTTGTATCGTAAGCATTTATATTAGTAATTGAACCACTTGTAATCGCACCATTTGGAACAATGATTTTTTGATTATCAGCAGTTATAAAAACAGAATTAAAAATCCCAACTTCACTCACGCTTCCAGTAACACCAGCAGCAGTTACAGCATCTCCTACTTTAAAAGGTTTAAACATGATAATCATAACACCCGAAGCAAAGTTTCCAAGTGAATCTTTTAATGCTAAACCAATAGCAAGACCAGCCGCTCCTAAAATTGCTAAAAATGAAGTTGTTTCAACTCCTAATTTTCCTAAAGCCGTTAATAAAACAACTATCATTAAAGCGTAATAAACGATATTTTCTAAAAACTTAATTAAAGTTTCATCCATACCTTTTACTTTTCTTAACACTTTTCCAAATATTGAAACAATTTTATTAACAGCCCATTTTCCAATAATAAATATTAATAATGCCATTATTAATGAAAAAGCATATCCACTCAATATTTCAATAATATTATCAGGGATATATGAACTTATATCTTTTTTTAAAACCTCAATATTTTTTTCTAAATCTTTTTCCAAAAGTTCTCTTTCTTATTTAATTAATTCTAATATTTTTGATCTTACATCTTCAATTTTAACATCAATTTTTTCTAATGTTTTTCTATCTACGATTTCAACAAAACCATCAACTAATTTTTTACCAATAACCACAGCATAAGGAAAACCAATAAGTTCAAAATCACTCATTTTAAATCCAAATCTAGCATTTAATCTATCATCTAAAATAACTTCAACACCAGCTGTTTTTAATTCAGTATAAATTTGCTCACCAATTAAAGCTTCATCTTCTTTTTTAGAATTAGAAACAATAATATCAACCATAAATGGGGCAGTTGCCTTAGTCCAAAGACAACCTTTTTCATCATGATTTTGTTCAATTACAGCAGCTACCAATCTTGAAACTCCAATTCCATAACATCCCATAACAAAAGGTTGTGCTTTACCATTTGAATCTAAGAAGTTTGCATTCATAGCTTTTGAGTATTTTGTTCCTAATTGGAAAATATGTCCAGCTTCAATTCCTTTTGTATATGATAATTTTCCATTACAATTAGGACAAGAATCACCTTCTTGAACTGCAACTAAATCAGCATAATTTAAGTTTTCAATAGAAGTTAGATCTACACCTTTTAAGTGGTAATTTTCTTCATTAGCTCCACAAACAAGATTATTTTCACCTTCAAGTTCTTTATCAACTACCACTAAAACATTTTTTGGTAAATCAATAATTCCACAATAACCAGCAACTAAACCAGCATTTATAATATCATCTTCAAATGCATCATCTAACTCTAAAGCATTCACAGCATTACAAGCTTTTGTTTCTTCCAGCTCATCACATCCTCTTACAAAGAAAACAACAATTTGTGTTTTATCTTCATAAACAGCTCTTTTTATAACTGCTTTCATTGAATAATAAGCATCAGTATTTAAAAAAGTACTAACCTCATCTATTGTTTTACAATTTGGAGTTTCAATTTTTTCAATACTTATAGTTTCTAATTTTTCTTTTTTTAGTGCTGTTCTTGTTGCTGCTTCAATATTTGCACCATAATCACAAGAATCACATATAACAATAGTATCTTCTCCTGAATCAGCAATCACGTGAAATTCTTTAGAACCACTTCCACCAATTGCTCCTGAATCTGCAGCTACAACTCTAAATTCTAATCCAAGTTTTGTATAAACTTTTTTATAAGTTTCTTCCATTAGATTAAATTCTCTTACTAAATCCTCAGCTGATGAGTGGAAAGAGTAAGCATCTTTCATTAAAAATTCTCTTCCTCTCATAAGACCAAATCTAGGTCTTGCTTCATCTCTAAATTTTGTATAGATTTGATATAAATTAACAGGTAAATCTTTATATGAAGTAATTCTATTTTTAACCATATTTACAACAGCTTCTTCATTTGTAGGAGATAAAACATACTCAGAGTTTTTTCTATCTTTAAATCTTAAAAGCTCATTTCCCATAGTAGATGCACGCCCTGATTCTTCCCAAAGAGCAAGAGGTGTAACAAAACCAAATTGAACTTCATTTGCTCCACTATTATCCATCTCTTCTTTTACGATAGCTCTAATTTTATCTAAAACAATTTTTCCCAAAGGCATATAATCATAAATACCAGCACCCGTTTGAGAGATAAATCCAGCTCTTATTAAAAACTGATGTGATGGTAATGTTGCATCATTTGGCGTTTCTTTTGTTGTTGGGATAAATAGTTTACTAAATTTCATTGATTTTTTTTCCTATATTAATTTTTTATTAAATGTTCACATTTATACTTAGATGATCTTGCTGAATCATTTGATAATCCAAACATATTTTGAACAGCTCCAACTACAATATCACACTCCATATTTTTTGAAATATCTTTTAATCGTTTTGATGGATTATGTAAATATTCAGTTATAACTGTTTGACAAAGTTTTCTAATATTTTCTTCATCATCTGCTCTTATATAACCTTTTTTGATTGCATTTTTTAGCTTTTTATCAATTATTGTTTCACCTTTTACATAAAGATGTTTTACAACAGGTTCAATTTCAAGGGATTTTAACCACTCAAAAAATTCAACAGACATACGACTTACAATTCCATATGCAGTTTTTGCCTGTTCAGCTCTTAAACTCATATTCTCATTTACGATATCTTGTAAATCATCAACAGAATAAATTCTTAATCCACTTAATGAAATATCTTCATCTATATCTCTTGGAACTGCAATATCAAACCAATATCTATCAATACTAGAACTAGGTGCATTTTCTTTCGTAACAATAGGATAAGGTGCAGATGTAGCTGTTATCATAACTGGAATTTTTCCAAGTAAATTTCTTAATTCACTATATGGTTCAACACTTACATGAACTTCAAAACTTCCTGCTAAATTTTGTGCTTTTTTAATATCACGACTTGTTAATACAACATCAAATCCAGAAGAAATAAGATGTTTAATTGTAAGTTCACTCATTTCTCCAGCACCAATTACTAAAGCTTTTACACCTTTTGTATTTTTAATAATATCTTTTGCTTTTGCAACAGCTGTTGATGCAACCGAAACAGAACCTGTTCCTAAAGATGTGGCATTTCTTACATTTGCAGCACATTTAAATGCATAATGCATAACCCTTGTAATATTTGTTGAACAATAATTTTTTGATTGTGAAAATCTAAAAGAATCTTTTAATTGTCCAACAATTTGAGTTTCACCAATTACTAAAGAATCTAAAGCGGATGCAACTGAAAAAAGATGATGCACAGCTCCATCATTATCATAAATATCTGCTCTTTCATATAAAATATCAAAATCAACTCCTGAATAAGAAGCCAGTTTTTCTATAATATTTTTAGCACTGACTTTGATATTTGAAGACCTTGTAATTATTTCAACCCTATTGCAAGTTGAAAGTAAAACTACTTCTTGTGTATATTCATTTTCTAAAATAACTCTAATAAATCTATCTTTATCTTCAATACTACCAAAAGCTAATTTTTCCCTCATTTTGATATCAATATTCTTGTGGGAAAAACTAATTATTAAATAACTCATCTAAAATTCTCTTTCAATCATTGCCTTCATAATCATTACAAGAGTTTGACTATTTTCTTCATCTTCAACAGCTTTAATTGCAATATTACCTATTTGCTTAGCTTGTAAGATTGAATCACTTAATGCATTTGTTATAGACATTTGTTCTTTTATCCATAAGCTTTCTTCTTGTGTTAATTCTTTTTTATATAAAGACTCTAATTTTGTTTTATTTTCTAATCTTTCGTGAAGTAATAAATAAGGAATTGTTACTTTTCCCTCTACAAAGTCAAGCATTGCTGGTTTTCCAAGAGTTGAACTATCGGCAGTTATATCTAAAATATCATCAATCATTTGAAAAGCAAGACCAAGATTTTTACCATATAAGGCATATTTTTCTTCATCAAGACCTGCTAATAAGGCAGCTGCTCTTGAAGATGCTTCAATTAAAGAAGCTGTTTTTTTATAAATCATATCTAAGTATTTATCATAAGAACTATTAAATGAATTTGTTAAATCAACATCTAACATCTCTCCAATACTTAATAATGTAACTGCGTTAGATATGGTATATGCAATTTTTTGATCCATAAAAGTTAATTGTGTAAATGCTTTAGAATATAAAATATCCCCAAACATAATTGCTGTTTTATTATCAAAAAGAGCATTTATAGAGGGCTGTCCACGTCTAGTATCTGCGTCATCAATTACATCATCATGTAAAAGTGATGCTGCATGAATCATCTCAACAACAGCACATAAATCAATACTCTCTTTAGAAACTCCAGCAATTTTAAGAATTAATTTACTTCTTAACATCTTTCCATTTGCAAGTTTTTCTAAAAGTATTAAGCTTTTTTCATCATTACACTCTTTTACAAAATCTCTTATTTTATCTTTTACTTGTTGTAGCTCTTCCACCAAAAATTACCTTATGAATCTAATCTTGAAATTATATCGCCAGTAAATTCTACATATAAACCTTTTTTCATAGCATTCACTTCAGCCATATTATCTAAAGTGTAGTCCTTAATGTATTGATTGATATCAAAGTCTTCATCTTTTCCTGCACAAATAATCATTTCTAGAACTGCTAATTTTTCTACAATTTTGTCCATTTCTTCCTCAACTATATCTTTTGAAGCTTCTCTGCTTACATCAAAAAATTTTGATTTTGGACTTCCCATAAAAATATCATCTTCATCTTCTGTAAACCAATCTTTAAACGATGCCATTATAATTTCCTTTTAATTCTTTTTATTATTATTTGTTTTCTAATCTAACTCTAACTGCTTTTGCATGAGCTGTTAAACCTTCTGTATCTGCAAGTAAGGCACAAGCTTCACCTAATTCATTTATAGCATTTTTTGAAAAATTAATTATTGAAGATTTTTTCATAAAATTTTCCACATTTAATGGACTATAAAACTTAGCTGTACTTCCTGTTGGAAGTGTGTGATTTGGACCTGCTAAATAATCACCAATTGGCTCAGGAGTATTTTCACCTAAAAAAATTGCACCTGCGTGTTTAATATATGGTAATAATTCAAAAGCATTTTTAGTCATGATTTCTAAGTGCTCAGGAGCTATTTCATTCATTAATTCAATTGCTTCAGTCATTGAAGATGCCACAATAATCGCACCTCTATTTTCAATAGAAGTTCTAGCAATTTTTTCTCTACTTAATGTTTTTAAATAGTTTTCTACCTCATCACTTGTTTTTAAAGCAACTTCTTCACAAGTTGTAATCATAATAGAACTAGCCATCTCATCGTGTTCAGCTTGTGATAATAAATCAATAGCTAAATAATGAGGTTTTGCTGTTTCGTCGGCTAAAATACCAATTTCAGATGGACCTGCAATCATATCTATGTTTACTTCACCAAAAACAAGTTTTTAGCAGTTGCTACAAAAATATTTCCAGGACCTGTAATTACATCAACTTTTGAAATAGTTTGTGTTCCATATGCCATAGCAGCAATTGCCGATGCACCACCTACTTTATAAGCTTTTTTTATTCCACATAAATGACAAGCTGCAAGTAATAATTTATTAACTTCATTATCAGGAGTTGGTGTACAAACAACTATCTCTTTTACACCAGCAACAATGGCAGGAATTGCATTCATTAAAAGTGAGCTTGGATATGCTGCTTTCCCACCTGGAATATAAAGTCCAGCTCTATCAACGGGAGTTACTTTTTGTCCTAAAATAGTTCCATTTGATTCAAAATCAAGCCATGATTTTGGAAGTTGTTTTTCATGATATTTTTTGATTCTATCGTATGCGATATGTAATGCTTCTTTTAATTTTTCATCAATATTATCATAAGCTTTTTTCATATCATTTGGATTTATCATTAAATCTTCATCTGACTTAACTTCCCACTTATCAAACTTTTCAATATGTCTTTTTAAAGCTGTGTTTCCTTCAACTACTATTTCATCAATAATATTCATTACAATTGATGAAACGCCTTTAATATCACTCTTAGCTCGTGCTAAAATTGTTTCAAATTCTTCTTTAAAATTGTTATCTTTTGTATTTATAATTTTCATTTATATTTGTCCTAAAATCTCTTTTACAATATCTTTTATATCTTTATTTTCAACATCAATTACAATTTTTGCAACTTTTTCGTACTCTTTTGCTCTTGAATCATAAAGTTTAATTGCTTCTTCCATATTTTGTAAAAGTGGTCTTTTTTTCAATTTATTTGCTGCATTTGGGGCTGTGTTTATTCTGTCAAGAATACCTTGAAATGATGATTTTAGATAAACAACCTTTCCTATTTTGTTTATATTTTCTTGCTTATAAAATCCACCACCTGTTGAAATAATCGTGTTATTTACACTGTTTTCCAACCATAAAGCAGTTTTCTTTTCTAAAGCTCTAAAATATGGTTCACCTTCAACTTCAAAAATTTTTTTGATTTTTCTGTTTTCCATACTTTCTATTAAATCATCAGTATCAATAGCAAACATATTTGATTTTTTAACCAAAGCACGAGCTACTGTACCCTTACCAACACCCATAAAACCTATTAATATTATATTGTTCTTTTTCATAGTTTTGGATTATATCTAAAGTTGTTTAAATTTTTATACTCTTATATTTACAATTAACTTTATTTGGATAAAATGATTTTACGTACGCGTTTATAAATTAGGATAAAAATGGCTTTAAAAAAATTAATTTCTAATGTTATTGATTCAGTAGAATATAATATCACCTTACAAGAAGTTTTAGATTCAATGATAAAAAATAAAACTAAACATTTTGTTTTATTAAATAATAAAAAACCTGTAGGAATCATCACAGAAAGAGATATTTTATTTTTATATACAAAACATATTGATCTTAATTTAAAAGCAATTGATTTTGCAAAAAAATGTCTAATAACTAGTAAATTTAATAGAAAAGTAAATTATATTTTAGGGCTTATGCTAAATCATAAAATAAGAAGAGTAATCATAGTTGATATAGATGGAAATTATATAGGAACAATTCTTCAAGAAAAACTAATTTATGAATTTGAACAAGATATTTTTAAAACACATACAAAAGCAAAAGATTTAATTAGAGTTAATTTAAAAGCATTTTCTGTGCAAAAAGAAGCAAATATACAAACTGCTATTGAGCTAATGACTGAAAGATATATTGGTTCTATTTTAATTTTTGATAAAGATACACCTATTGGGATTTTAACAGAAAGTGATACTATTAATCTTGCTCAAAAACATATTGATACTTCTTTAAATATTCAGGAATTTATGCATAAAAATCTAATCTGTTTTGATATAGAAGATTTACTTTACGATGTTGTAAACAAAATGAGAAAAGAAGATATTAGAAGAGCAATAATTTTTGATAAAACTAAAAATGAATATTTTATAATCACTTCAAAAGATATATTAAATAATATAAAAGGAAATTATAATTTATTTTTAGAATCAAAATTAAGAGATATAAAAAGTACTTTTAACTCTTTAAATGAAGCAGTAATTGAGCTTTTTGATAATGATGAAGAACAAATTATTTATTGGTTTAATAATAAAGCAAAAAAATTATTTGATGTACATATTGATAAAAATATTACATCTGTTATTCCAGAACAAAGATGGAAATTAATTTATAAAAAAATATTAGAAAATAAATTTTATGAAAATGAGATTTTAGAAATAAATGATAATGTTTTCCAATTAACAATTATGAATACAGTTTTGCTTGATAATTCAATTATAAAATTACTTTTTACAAATATCTCAGAAATTGTCCACACAAATAAACAAATAGAAAATAAATTTAAACTTTTATATGAACATGTGCCTTATCCTTATCAATCCTTAGATGACAAAGGAATAATCACAAATGTAAACAGAAAATGGTGTGAAATCACAGGTTATAATAAAGATGAAGCCATTGGACAAAAATTTAGTATTTTTACAGATGAATCATATGAAAGATTAAAAGCTTTATTTAAAAAATTTTTAAATGATAAAAAAGTTGAAGATGAAAAAATAAAAATAAAAATAAAAATAAAAAATGGAGATATTATTCTTGCTAGTTTTACGGGAAATATTTCAAATATAAATGGAGAGTTAAAAACCCATTGTATTTTTAAAGATATTACAACAGAAGAAAAAATAGAAAAAAAACTAAAACTATCAGATATTGTATTTGAAAATACAACGGAGGGTATTTTAATCACAAATGAAGAAAATCAGATCGTTTCAGTTAATAATGCTTTTAGTAAAATCACAGGTTATACACAAGAAGAAGTTTTAGGTAAAAATCCAAAGATTTTAAGTTCTGGAAAACAAGATAAAAAATTTTATAATAATCTTTGGAAAGATTTACATAAAACAGGACAATTCAAAGGTGAAATTTGGAATAGGAAAAAATCTGGAGAAATTTATCCTGAATGGTTAAATATAAGTGTTGTAAAAGACTTAAAAGGTGGAATTCTCAACTATGTTGCCATATTTTCGGATATTACGAAAATGAAAAAATCAAATGAAAAAATTGAATTTTTAGCTCATCATGATCCATTAACAAGTTTACCAAATAGATTATTATTAAAAGCCCGATTAGATCAATCAATTACACATGCAAATAAAGAAAAAGAAATTTTAGCAATTATGTTTATTGATATTGATAACTTTAAAATAATTAATGACACCTACGGACACTCTATTGGGGATAAAATTATTAATTTAGTAGCTTCAAGATTAAAAAGAAATATAAGAGAAGATGACACAATTTCAAGAATTGGTGGAGATGAATTTATTTTAGTACTTGAAAATATTGGTGACATAAAAAATATTAAAAAAATTGCAAATAAAATTTTAAACGATTTTAATGAACCTGTAAAATTAGAAGAATATTTATTTGAAATAACTATTAGTATTGGTATTACACTATTTCCAAATAATGGTTTAAATGTAGAAGAATTAATAAAACAAGCTGATACAGCTATGTATAGTGCAAAAAATGCTGGTAAAAATCAATTCCAATTTTATAAAAATGAAATGACAAGTGAAATTTTTGAGAAAATCATTATGAAAAATGAAATTAATGATGCAATAAAAAACGAAGATTTTGAAGTATTTTATCAAGCTCAAATAGATATTCAAGAAAATAAAATAGTTGGTGCAGAAGCGTTAATTAGATGGAATTACAAAAATACTAGACTTATTTTTCCTAATGAATTTATTTCATATGCGGAAGAAACTAAACTAATTATTCCAATAGGAGAATTTGTATTAAGAAAAGCTTGCAGCTTTTTTAAAAAACTTCAAGATTTACAACTTTTAAATGATGGAATAATTGCCGTAAATATTTCAAGTGTACAAATAAAAAATAGTGACATATTAAAAACAATAAAAGAATGCTTAGAATATTCAAAACTAGAAGCTAAATATTTAGAACTTGAGTTAACAGAGAGTTATTTAATGGATAATGTTCAAGAATCTATTTTAGTATTAACAAAACTAAAAGAATTAGGAATAAAATTAGCAATTGATGATTTTGGAACAGGATATTCATCTTTAAGTTATTTAAAGAAATTTCCAATTGATAAACTAAAAATCGATAAATCATTTGTAGATGAACTTCCAAAAAGTAGTAAAGACGCTGCAATTGCAAAAACTATAATAGAACTTGCAAAAGGTTTAGAAATGAAAGTAATCGCTGAGGGTGTAGAGAAAAAAGAACAAAATGATTTCTTAAAAAATGAACAATGTCATGAAGCTCAAGGATGGCTTTATAGCAAAGCTTTAAGAGAAGATGATTTTATAGAGTTTATTAAAAATTTTAAATAAAATACATAAACTCTATTATTTTATAAATTTATTTATCATACTTATTTTTATATCGTTCATACATGGAAATATTGCCTAATATTCCACCTTGATGTATATAAAGATATTCAAAATCACTATTTTGAGTATCCTTTCTATATTTCTCATAAGAAATCCAACCCAAACAATCATACAAAAAATCAAATTCAATATTTGTTTGTCTTAAAAGCTCATTGTGAATCTCATAAAATTCTTTATAAAGTTTTCCAAAGTAATATTTTTTCTGATTTTTTATAATAGTTGGATGATTTTGCTTTTCAAGATTATTAAACTGTTTTTCCAAGTACTCTTCATTTCCAACACAAGCACAAGTTAGAACTTCAAAAGGAAGATATTTTTGCAAATAAAGTGCCGTTGTTCCTGTACCACTTGGTAAAAAAACTTTTAAATTTTCTATTTTATTTTCTTTTGCCCAAGATATTATCTCATTAGCTAAAATTTCAATACCAAAACTCGCTTCACTTACAGCTCCACCTTCTTTGATGAATAAAACATCTTCTTCAAAAAAACTAGGAACTTCATGTTCTTTTATATTCATAGCATTTTCTATAGCATATTTATAATTTCCAATTGGGTTTTGTTTTAAAAAAGATGCAATATGATCAACATAATAATCAAACTCTAAACCTTTTAATTTACACAAAACTGATAATGAATACATTGCATTTGATTGTGCAGAACCATGGGATACAATTTTTTTTATATTTGGGAAATCATTTTTTAGAAAATAAAAGAATTTTCTAGCTTTATTTCCTGAAAAATCTTTATGTAATAAATCGTCTCTTTTTACGAAATATTTTCTATCATTAAATATAATTTGTTCTATTGGGGAATTTATGTAGTTCATAAAAAATTGTACCATCTCTTAACAAAATTTTTGTACAATGGCAGAAAATTATTGGGGTTATTATGGAATTAATGAGTTATATTGATAAAGGTGGAGCTATTGTTTATATTCTAATAGCATTAAACATAATTGGATTTACTATTATTTTATGGAAATTTTTTACACTTCCACGAAAAAATGCAATGATAAGTAAAATAAGAGCTAAAGTAACAATAAACTCATCTATTACATCTCAAATCGAATATGAAGTGAAGAAACTAGAATCAGGACTTACTCTTATTAAAAATATTGCAACAATTGCACCACTTCTTGGACTTTTAGGAACTGTAATTGGAGTTTATAAATCATTTGAAGCAATTACTCAAAATGGTTTAGGAGATCCAACTATTTTTTCAAATGGTATTGGAATAGCTCTTATTACAACTATTGCTGGTTTAATCGTAGCAATTCCACATCAAATAGCTTATAATCATTTTATATCTATGATTGATTCTATTGAGTTAAAAGCTAAAAAAGAGTTAGTTGGGCAAGAGTAAAATGAAAAGAAGAGAGTCTTTGGGCTTAGACTTAACCCCTGTTATAGATGTTGTTTTTATTCTTCTAATATTTTTTATAGTTAGTTCTGTTTTTAAAAAAGAAGAACTTGCCTTAATATTAGATTTACCAGCATCAAATGCAAAAGAAATGGAAGTTCAAAAAGAACAAATTTTTATTGAGCTTAGTCAAAATAAATTAGCTATTAAAGGAATTGAAGTATCTTTTGAATCACTTGAAGATAATTTAAAAGCTATTAAAAATAAAGAAAAACCAGTAATTGTAAGAATTGATAAAAAAGTAGAATATGAAAGAGTTGTAAAAGTTTTAGATTTATTACAAAAATACAATCTTACTAATCTTGCATTAGTTACAAATGAAGATACTAAAAAATAAAATAATCTTAAATAAGTACTTTTAAATTATGATAGAATTGGAATAACTTTATCATTAGGAGAAAAGATGGAATATACAGTAAAACAATCAATCCCTGGTTTTGAGAATGTTAAGAAGGTAATAATTGAAAATACTGATGGAACAACTTGTTTATTAAGAAGCTTAGATGATAATAACTACATGCAAATAGCATTAGTTCATGCACAAGCAAATGCAAATATTGATGTATCAGATGAGATCCAAGAACTTTTAAAATTAAAAGATGATTCTAACTGTTCTATATATTATCCTGTTATTATAGATAAAGATGTCGAAAACTCAGTAATCAACTTAGGGGCACCTTTCTTATTTAATGAAGATAATAAGACTGTTGCTCAATGTATTTCAGTTAAAGTGTAATTTATTCCAAGTTATTCATTAAAAAACAGTAAAAATTAATTCTTTAATTTTTACTGCTCTTCCGCTTTTATGGGCCTTATTCTTCACTAAAATCTAAACAAAACAATTTTTACTATCAAATTTACAATATTTTTTATAATTTCAGCGCAATTTACTTATTTTAAGATATACTATTGGTATTGAAAGATGGTTTAGAGTTCATCTATAGTTTATGTTTTTCTTGTAACGCTAGTTTTAAGTACACACTCAATCTAAAGAATTCTCAATTTTATATCTTCAACACTTTAGAAATGAAGTATATTTTAACAAAAAAGAAAAGGAGTTACAATGGCAACATTAGTAAACGGAACAGTAAAATGGTTTAATAGCGAAAAAGGTTACGGATTTATCGAGCAAGATAACGGTGGAAAAGATGTATTTGTTCATTACAGAAATATCAATAGTTCAGGTTATGGAAGAGTTTCATTAAATGACGGTCAAAAAGTAACTTTTGAAGTTGGTCAAGGTGAAAAAGGTCTTCAAGCAGAAAACGTAACAGCTTTATAATTTCAGCTTTACTACTAAAAAAGGGAAGAGATAATATCTCTTCCCTTTTTTTTACTCTATTTTACTTCTAAGTTCGCGTATTCTTCATCAGTAAAAATTCTTGATTTTGTAATAAATTGATATCCTAAGTCTATTTCTAAGGAGAATGAATTTCCAAAGGCTGATTTCTCAACTCTTACATCTATTGTAATATGTGAATGTTTAAAATATTCAAATTGGTCTTTATCTATAAAAAACTCACAACCACAGATTTCACCCATTTTTACATTTCGACTTGGAACATAAAAATCACTTTTTTCATAACACATAGGAGCAGTTCCATCACAGCAACCACCACTTTGGTTAAAAACCAATTCACCATGTAACTCTTTTAACTTTTCTATAACCTCAGCAGCAGCTGGTGTTACATCTACTCTTTGTGTTGACATTTTATATCCTCGTACACAACGAAAAAAAACCCATAGAGGAGAACTTTCTATGGGTTTTTGTATTTTTCTTTTAGAATTAAATCCTAAAAGAAGCCTAATTTATTTTTATTGTAAGAAGTTAAAATATTTTTAGTATGTCTGTAAGAGTTTAACATCATCATATGAGTTTCTCTTCCAATACCTGATTTTTTGTATCCACCAAATGATGCATGTGATGGATAGATATGATAACAATTTACCCAAACTCTTCCTGCTTCAATTCCTCTTGAGAATTTATGTAATTGATGAGCATCTCTTGACCAAACACCTGAACCTAAACCATAAATTGTATCATTTGCAATTGCTAATGCTTCATCTTCATCTTTAAAAGTTGTAACTGCAAGTACAGGTCCAAAAATTTCTTCTTGGAAGATTCTCATTTTGTTATGACCTTTAAATAGTGTTGGTTGAATATAAAAACCATTTGGATTAGTTTGCGATTCATAAACATCACCACCGATTAAACATTCAGCACCCTCTTCTTTACCAATTTTGATATATTCAGAAATTTTTTCTTTTTGATTTAAAGAACATTGAGCACCCATCATACAATCTGTATCTAAAGGATTTCCTAACTTAATAGCTTTTACTCTTTCAAGTACTCTTGCCATAAATGGCTCATAAATTGACTCTTGAATTAATGCTCTTGAAGGACAAGTACAAACTTCTCCTGAATTAAATGCAAATAATACTAAACCTTCAATTGCTTTATCAAAGAATTCATCATCCGCGTCCATGATTGATTCTAAGAAAATATTTGGTGATTTCCCACCAAGTTCTAATGTTGAAGGAATTATATTTTCAGTTGCATATTGCATAATTAATTGACCAGTTGTAGTTTCACCTGTAAATCCAACTTTTTTAACTAATTCATGTGTAGATAAATATTTACCAATTTTTCCACCTGCACCATTAATAATATTAATAACACCTGCTGGTAATACTGATTGAATTGTTTCCATTAAAATTAAAATTGACATAGGAGTAGCACTTGCTGGTTTCATAACGATACAATTTCCAGCAGCAATAGCAGGTGCTAGTTTCCAAGCAGCCATTAATAATGGGAAATTCCAAGGAATAATTTGAGCAACAACACCATATGGTTCATGAATTTCTTGAGAAATTGTATTTTCATCTAAATCAGAAACTGTTCCTGATTCTGCACGAATTACTGATGCAAAATATCTAAAATGATCAACAACTAAAGGAACGTCAGCGTTTAAAGTCTCTCTAATAGCTTTTCCATTATCTAAAGTTTCAGCAAGTGCAATATTTTCTAAGTTTGCTTCAATTGCATCTGCAATTTTATTTAATAAAGTACTTCTTTCAACAACTGAAGTATGTTTAAATGATTGGAATGCTTTATCAGCAGCAAGAATTGCAGCTTCACAATCTTTTTCATTTGATCTTGGAATTCTTGTAAGAACTTCACCATCAACAGGAGAGATATTATCAAAATACTCACCACTAATTGGAGCTAACCATTCTCCACCAATGAAGTTCTCATATTGAGCTTTATATTTAGGTTTACTATAGATCATTTTTCTATCCTTTTTGTTTATTTGTTTTTGGAAAAAGTCGTTAAACTTATTAACTTATCTTTTTGCTTATTGAAATAGTACATGAGAAGTATAGCGTGAATAAAGCTATAGTATAGCATGAGTATAGCGGTGTTAAGTTTTATTAAAAAATACCATATTTTCGAGCTTTTTAATGATTTTTTTTCTTTGAAATTTACGAATTATCTGCTACAATTTTTTTATGAAAACATATAATTACACACTTAACAATAAGGCACTTGATTCAATAATTGATTTTTCTTTATTTAAAAAAGAAAAAAGTATTTTAATTCAAATATTTTGTGGAGAAAAAAAAGAGATTTTAGAAAAAACAATAAATCTTATTATAAAAGATTTACCACAAGCTATTTGTATTGGCTCATCAACTGATGGAGAAATTAACAATGAAACAATTACAACACTAAAAACAGTGGTTGCAATTACAACTTTTGAAAAAACCTCACTAAAAATTGCTTTTGTAAATGAAACAGACTCTTTTTCAAATGGAAAAGAATTAGCAACACAACTTTGCCAAGAAGATACAAAACTTTTAATTACATTTACAGATGGAGCAAAAACAAACGGTGAAGAATTTCTAAATGGAATTACTTTTGTCAATAATAAAGTAATAATAGCTGGTGGAATGGCTGGTGATAATGCTCACTTTACACAAACTTTTATCTCATGTCAAAATAAGATATTAACCCAAGGAGCGGTTGGTGTTTCTCTTAATTCTGACAAATTAGAAGTTTGCAATGCTTATAATTTCAACTGGTCTCCAATTGGAATTGAGCATACTATTGAAGAAGTAGAAGGGAATAGAGTTTATAAAATTTCAGGACTTACACCTTTGGATTTTTATGAAAAATATTTAGGTGAATATGTAGCTAGTTCCCTTCCTGCAACTGGTATTGAATTTCCACTAATTATACAAAAAAACAATATACCAATAGCTAGGGCAGTTATTGCAAAACATGAGGATGGAAGTTTAAGTTTTGCTGGAAATCTTCATAAAGGGGACATTGTAAAACTAGGTTTTGGGAATGTTGAATTAATTATGAGCAATCCTTTAAAATCTTTATTTACAAAATGTTGTATTAAAGATACTGAAACATTTTTTATATATGCGTGTATGGCAAGACGAAGATATATGCCTGATTTGATTGAGATTGAAATAAAACCCTTTTCTAAAATTGCTCCAACTGCTGGATTTTTTACATATGGTGAGTTTTATCATAATTGTGGAAATAATGAACTTTTAAATCAAACTTTAACTATTCTAGCATTAAGTGAAAAAGATGAAGCAAATTATAAAGCTGAACCAATGGATGAAATTGAAAATACAAAATTAACAGACCATGCAAAAAGTTTGCAAGCTTTAACACATCTTATTCAACAATCATCAAATGATTATAATCTTCAATCACAAGAACTTGAAAATGGAAATATTTATGCTCAAAACTTAATAGCATCTCAAAAGCAGTTTTTAAAACATGCAGTTCATGAAACAAATACTCCTTTATCTGTAATTATGGGAAATATTGAAATGTTTGAAATGGAACATGGGAAAAATAAATATCTATCAAATATCGAAGTTGCTATGAAAAATATTTTTAGTATTTATGATGATTTAAGTTATCTTGTAAAAAAAGACCAAGTAAATCATGCAACACATGACATAGATTTAGTTGATTTTGTAAGAGCAAGAATTGATTTTTTTTCATCATCAGCTCTTAAAGTTAAATCTAAATTTCTATTTAAAACTAGAAAAAATAAAATTATTCTAAATTTTAATGAGATAAAACTTCAAAGAATTGTTGATAATAATTTAACAAATGCTATTAAATATACCTTAGAAAATGAAATAATAACTATAAAATTAGAAATCCATAATAATGATTGTGATTTTATAATAGAGAGTCGTTCAGTTCAGATTTTAGACCCTCAGAAAATATTTGAAGAGTATTATAGAGAAGAGGTTTCAAAAGATGGATTTGGACTTGGATTAAATTTAGTAAAAAGAATATGTAGTGAAGAAAATGTTGGAATAAAACTAGAATCAGGTGAAAACTGGGCTTCATTTACATACACATTTAAAGGAGTATTATGAAAATTTTATTAGTTGAAGACGATATTATGTTAA
>JBGSBO010000013.1:0-37165 GCA_041730535.1 Minisyncoccia bacterium | reverse complement strand
AGCTGCTCAACTTGAGGGTTCAAAAGTTTATATGAAAAATATATTAAAAAAATATAACATACCAACAGCAGCGTTTATAGAGACTTCAAATGAAAAAGAAGCATATGATTTTATAGATACAATGAATATTCCAATTGTTGTAAAAGCAGATGGTTTATGTGGTGGAAAAGGTGTAATTATTGCACAATCTAAAGAAGAAGCAAAAGAAGCGGCATCTGATATGTTATCTGGTACTTCTTTTGGTGATGCTGGAACTTCTATTGTTGTGGAAGAGTATTTAGATGGATATGAGTTATCAGTATTTGCTATTTGTGATGGTGAAAATTATAAAATATTACCAGCAGCACAAGACCATAAAAGAATAGGTGATGGTGATACTGGACCAAATACTGGTGGAATGGGTGCTTATGCTCCAACACCACTTGTAAATGATGATATTTATAAGAAATTAGAAGAAAGAGTTATTATTCCTACTCTTGAAGGTATGAAAAAAGAGGGTGCTCCTTTTGAAGGGGTTTTATTTATTGGAGTAATGGTTGTAAAAGGTGAACCAATCATTTTAGAATACAATGTAAGATTTGGTGATCCAGAGTGTGAGATTTTAATGCCACTATTAGAAACACCTGTTTCTGAGCTTTTTTATAAGGGTGCAACAAAACAATTAGATAAATTAGATATTAAAATCAAAAATGAGTTTAGTGTTGGCGTTGTAATGGCAAGTGGAAATTATCCCTATGGTTCAAGTACTCCTGCTGAAATTATTGTTGATAAAATTGTAGATGAAGATTTATTAAATAACTCTCATATTTCTTATGCTGGTGTTGAAAAAGTTGATGACAAATTAATGGCTACAGGTGGAAGAGTATTAGTTTGTGTTGGATTTGGAAAAAGTATAAAAGAAGCTAGAGACAGAGCTTATGCATTATGTGGACAAGTACATTTTGCAGGTAAAAAATGTAGATCTGATATTGCTTATCAAGCTTTAAAGTAAAAATTAATGAAAGATAACAGTAATAATCTTCAACTAGCATCAATGCGTTCAAGAGCATTTGCTTTTGTGATTGATGATTTATTAGTGACGGCAATAATTATGATAATATTTTGGGAAAGTATTGTTGCACTTAGTAGTGATATGGAAGCTATGATGTTTTTAATGAAAACAGATTTAGTTATGCCTTTGATTGCGTTAAAAGTTACTTATCATACATTTTTTGTTTGGTATTATGGGGCAACAGTAGGTAAGATTATTGCTAAAATTAGAGTTATTGATGTTAATTTATGGGGAAAGGTATCTTTATTTTCATCATTTTTAAGATCAATTGGAAGAATATTTTCTGAAATGTTTTTTTATGCTGGTTTTTTAATTGGATTTTTTAACGAAGGTAGAAAAACTTTTCATGATATAACTGGAAAAACGTTGGTGGTTAATGTATAAAAAAATTATAGCTTCATTAATAATTACATCTTCACTACTTTGTTCTCAAGAAATAAAAAATGAAAAGTTTCAGTTAATTGCAAAAGATATAAATTCAAAAGATAATATTGTAACAGCAATGGGAAGTGTTGTTATTTTTTCTCCTACATATTATTTAAGTGCTGATAAAATAATATATGATAAAGAAAATGAAACATTTGAGTTATTTAATAATGTTTTAATCATGAAGGATAATAGTATTCAAACACAAAGTGATTATGCTTTTGTTAATTTAAAAGAAGATTCTTCCACACAAAATCCATTCTTTTTATATGAAAATAGTAATAAAATTTGGGTAAATTCACAATCATCTACAAAAGAAAAAGATTTAATTGATTTAGATAGTTCTATTATTTCATCTTGCGATTGTTTAGATCCAATTTGGAGTATTCGAGCTTCAAGTGCAGATTATGATACTGAAGACAAATGGATAAATGCATATAATCCAAGATTATATATTAAAAATGTACCTGTTTTTTATAGTCCTTATCTTGGTTTTCCAACTGATAAAACTAGAAGAACTGGACTTTTACTTCCAACAGTAGGGTTTTCAAGTACTGAGGGGATCTATTATTCTCAACCTATATTTTTTGCTCCTGCACAAAATTATGATTTTGAACTCGTGCCACAAGTTAGAACAAATAGAGGATATGGCTCTTATTTATACTATAGATATGCTGATTCAATTAATTCAACATTGGAAATGAAAACTGGTTTTTTTAAAGAACAAGATGATTATATGGAAGAAAATGATTTAGACAATAATTTACACTATGGATTAGATGTTGATTATAAAAGAAGAGATATTCTTTCAAATAGTAAAAATGATGATGGTTTATACGCATCTCTTAATTACCTAAATGATGTTGAATACATAACGCTAGAAAATGAAGATGAAACTGTTACAACTGATAAAAAAGTTGAATCAAAAATAAACTATTTTTATAATACTCCTGATTACTATACAGGAACGTATGCAAGATATTATATAGATACTTCAAAAGATACAAACGAAGGAACGTTACAAGAACTTCCTCAAGTTCAATTTCATGCTTATAATAAAGAATCTTTTATAGATAATTTAGTATATTCAGCTGACACAAAAGTTATGAACTATACAAGATCTGAAGGTATAACAGCAAGCGTATATGAGATGAGTGTGCCTATTAGTTATAGTAAATATTTCTTTGATGATTATTTGTATTTAACTTTAGAAAATAAAACAATAATAAGTAAATATGATTATGATAATTTTGAAAATAATAATTATGAGGATGGAACTTTAGTCCAAAATAGAACTTCTGTGGCTGTTGGAAGTGATTTAATTAAGCCTTATGAAAATTATTTACATACAATGAATTTAAATGCTGAGTATTCAGTTCCTAAAAATCTTAAAGAAGATGGTGATTTATATAATATAACAACAACTGATGATGCAACTAAACAAGCAGAATTAAAAGCATTTCCTACAATTCAAGAAGATAAAGAGATCATTATGTCTTTAAATCAGTCATTATATGGAAAACATAGTTTAAAACAATTTATAAATCATAAACTTTCTCAATCTATACTTTATGATGAATTAGATAGTCCAGAATTACAAAATTTAGAAAATTATGTAAAAGTAAACCATGATTATGGTAGTGTCTCTGGAAAAGTTGTTTATAATGTTCAAGATAAGGAATTTATTGAAAATACAGCAAGCAGTACACTTTCTTATAATAATGCCTCTTTAACACTTGGTTATTATAAATCTAAGGAAACGGAAAATTCAGATAAAGAAGACTTAGAATCATATCGCGTTAGTACTTCGTATAGATTATCAAAAGATTATAAAGTTTCTTATTATGAAAACTATAATATTCTTGAGAGTATTAGAAGTAAACAAGGTGTTGCTTTTAATATAAATGATAGTTGTTGGAACTTAGATTTAAAATATGAAAATGAGATTATTCCATCTTCATCAAGTGAACCAGATGGAATTGATCAAAGAATAGTTTTTCTTAATTTAATATTAAAACCTCTTGGGGGAATTAAACAAAAATATAAAATGGAAGATAATAATTAATGAATTCTGACAAAATATATTTTAAAAATAGAGAAGTAGCAGCTTATAGATTATTGGATGTTTTGCCAATTGATAGTATGAAACTAGAAGATTGGACTGTAATTGCTAGTTCTTATGGTGGTTTTGAAATTGCTAAAATAATAGCAAATACCTTAAATGGTAAATTTGATATTATGTTTTCAGAAAAAATATTTGCACCAAATAATGAAGATTGCGAAATAGCAGTTGTAACTGAACATGAAGAGGTTTTAATACATGAAGAGTTAGTTAAAGCTTTTGATATAAGTTTAGATTATGTTTATTCAAAATCTAAACAAGTTTTTGATGAATCTATTACTAGAAAAGTAAATAGATTCAGACATGGTGAGAAAATTGAAAAATTAGAAAACAAGAACGTGTTAATAGTTGATGAAGGTATTAATACAGGACTTACAATGATGGCTTGTATAAAAACTGCTATAAATTTAAAAGCTAAATCTATTTCAGTAGCAACTCCAATTTTACCAACAGCTAGTATTCCCACAATAGAATCAATTGCAGATGATTTATATTTTGTAAAAAAATTAGATCATTTTGTCGCAATTAATTTTTATTATGATAGTTTAGATGATGTTAGCTTTGAAGATATAGAGAAAATAAATAAAGGATAAAAAATAATGTCAACAGTTTGTGAATTTGAATTAAGTGGAAAACAAGAGGTTTTTGAGTTTGGAAAAGTGGCTAAACAAGCTAATGGTTCAGTATTAGTTAGATTAGGGAATGCAGTAGTGTTAGCAACAGTTGTAAGTGAATTTGATAATCCTGGAAGTGAAGATTTTACTCCTTTAACTGTTCAATATATTGAAAAAACTTATGCAGCAGCAAAATTACCAGGTGGTTTTATAAAAAGAGAAGGAAAACCTAGTGATTTTGAAACTTTAACATCAAGAGTAATTGATAGAAGTTTAAGACCATTATTCCCTAAAGGTTATGTTTATCCTACAACAATTACTGTAATGGTTTTAAGTGCGGATAAAAATGTAGATTTACAAACACTTGCTTTAAATGCTGCAAATGCTGCTTTATATACTTCAAATTTACCGATTAAAAAATCAGTTTGTGGTGTAAGAGTTGGAAAAATAGAAAATGAATATGTAATTAACCCAACTCCTTCTGAGATTCAAAATTCTGTATTAGATTTATATGTTGCAGGGTCTAAAGATGAATTATTAATGATTGAAATGAAAACTATCTCTTCAAGTGAAATGATAGAAGTTGATATCGAAGCATTTGCAAAAATTCATAATGCAAATGAAATGAATGAAGATATGTTAGTTGAAGCAATTGAATTTGCACAAAATGCATTAAAAGAAGCTAACTTAACTTATGAAAAAGGTTTTGAAGCAGTTTGTAAAGAAAAAGTTGAAGTTGAATTAATTCAATTTACAATTGAAGAATCAGTTATAAACTATGTTAGAGATAATTTTTCAAATGAAATTAGAGAAGCTATAAAAAAATTAGCTAAAAGCGAAAGAGCAACTCAATTAAAGGATGTTGCAAAAGTTATTTCTAAAAATGAGTATTGTACAAATAATGAATTATCATATTCAACTATTTATGAAGCAGTTTCTATTGTAAAAAGAGAAATTGTTAGACATATGATAGTTACAGATAAAGTAAGAGCAGATGGAAGAGGACTTAAAGATGTAAGACCAATTTCAATTGAAACGAATATTTTACCATCAACTCACTCATCTTGTTTATTTACAAGAGGTGAAACACAAGCTTTAGTTGTTGGAACAATTGCAGGACCTAAAGATGGACAAATGTATGAAGTTTTAACTGATAAATCAACTTCAGTTGATAGATTTATGGTTCATTACAATTTTCCAGGATTTTCAGTTGGTGAAGCAAAACCAATGTTTGGAGTTGGAAGACGAGAATTAGGACATGGAAATTTAGCTAAAAAAGCACTTGAACCTACAATTGATGATGATTATAATGAAACAGTGAGATTGGTTTCTGAAATACTTGAATCAAATGGTTCTTCTTCAATGGCTACTGTTTGTGGTGGTTCATTAGCTTTAAAAGCAGCAGGTGTTCCTATTTCTGATTTAGTAGCAGGTGTTGCTATGGGAATGGTTGTTGAAGGTGATAGTTATTCAGTTTTAACTGATATTATGGGACTTGAAGACCATGATGGTGATATGGACTTTAAAGTAGCTGGTACTTCAAAAGGTATTACAGCACTTCAAATGGATATTAAATTAGGTGGTATTGAATTATCAGTTCTAAAAGAAGCATTACTTCAAGCAAAAGAAGGAAGAGATCATATTTTAACTTTAATGGAAGAAGCTGCAACTGAAATCGTTCCTAGTAACGCATTACCTTTAGTTGAGCAATTTGCAATTGATCCTAGCAAAATAATGGTTATTATTGGAAAAGCAGGTGCAACTATCAAAGAAATTATTGAGAAATTTGCAGTTTCAATAGACTTAGATAGAGATAATGGAATGGTAAAAGTAAGTGGTGGAAATAAACAAAATATTTTAGATGCTTGTGAGCATATTAAAACTATTTCAAATAATGCACCTTCAAGAAAAGATTCTCCAAAAAATATAGATTTTGAAAAATTATATTCAGTAGATGAAGTAGTTCTTGGTAAAGTAGAAAGAGTTGTTGATTTTGGAGCGTTCATATTACTAGCAAAAGGTGGTGAGGGGCTTTTACATATTTCTAAAATCTCAAAAGAAAGAGTAGCCAATGTATCTGATATTTTATCTGTTGGTCAAGAAATAGAAGTAAAAGTTTTAAAAGTTACAAAAGATAGAATAGAATTATCTTCAAACTAAAAAACAATTAAATAAGTGATTTAAAAGTAAGGTCTTCCTTTACTTTTGAATTTAATAATTTAAATATATATTGAAAAATCCCTGCAATTCATAATTCTCTTATTTTAATAATTTTCGATTTAAAGTTAACATTTTTGCTATTTTATAATCCTAAATTAATAATTCTTACGTTAGTATATATAAATAATTTTTTTAACAAAACTTAAGGGGTTTTAATATGGCTAAGCTTTTGATAGTAGATGATTCTACAATGCTAAGAGATATGTTAAACTATGCATTAAACGAGGGTGGTTACACAGATGTAACAGAAGCCGTTGATGGTGTTGATGGTTTGGCAAAAGCTAAGGCTGCTGATTTCGATTTAATAATAACTGATGTTAATATGCCAAATATGGATGGATTAACATTAATTGGTGAATTAAGAAAGGTTCCATTATATTCTAAAAAGCCAATTTTAGTACTTACTACTGAAAGAAGTGATGAAATGAAAGCAAGAGGTAAAGCTGCAGGTGCAACTGGATGGATTGTAAAACCATTTGTTCCAGATCAATTGTTAAAAGCAGTAAATATAGTTTTAAGTAGATAAATAAAGGAGCTCTAATGTCGTTTGATATTTCTAAATATAGAGAAATGTTTCTTGAAGAAGCTGAGGAATTATTTGAATCAGCAGATAATGTTCTTTTAGAAGCTGAGAACAATGGTTCATTGACAGATGAAGAAATGGGCCAACTTTTCAGAGATGTGCATACTTTAAAAGGAAGTGGTGCTTCGGTTGAACTAGCTTTATTTGCAGAGTTTACTCATGATGTTGAGAATCTAATGGATAAATTAAGAAATCATAAAATTGAATTTATTCCTGAAATGGCAGAAACACTAATTGATGGATTAGATGTTATGAAGGAACTTTTAGATTTAGAAGTTTCAAATAAATTAGATAGAGAAACATTTACTAAAATGACAAGTGATTTACTACAAGAACTTAGAGCTTACACTAGCGCTAATACAGTAAAAAAAAAAGCACCTGTTGTAGCAAAAAAAGAAGAAGCTAACATCCAAATAAAAGAAGAAGTAGTTGCATTAAACAGTGATAACTTTGGTTTTTTTGATGATGAATTAAATGCTCAACGAGATAATAAAGTAAAAGCATATGGAATTTTTGCTGATGATGAAATGGATGAAGAACATAAAAATTATGGTTTTTATGATGAAGATTTAGAAAAATTATCAAATGATATTGGTGATGAAATTAAATTAACTGAAGAAGATAAAGAATATTTTGGATTCTTTGATGATGTAGAAGAAATTACTCCAAATTCAGTTATGAAAACAAATGATATTGAAGAAAAAGTAGAGAAAAAAGCTCCAGTTAATAATTCTCAACCTGTTGTAAGAAAACAAAGAGCATCAGTTAATGATGAAAATGAAGATAATTCAGGTGGTAAAAAATCTGCTTCTAACAATAATAATAGTATTAGAGTAAATCTTGATAAGATCGATTTATTAATGAATAATGTTGGTGATTTAGTAATTACTAATGCAATGCTAACTCAATTTTCATCTACTATTGAAGAAGCAAAAACTAGAAATTCAGTTTTAGAAAGACTTGAATTACTAGAAAGACATATTCGAGATATGCAAGATTCAATTATGAGTATTAGAATGGTTCCAATGGATTCAATTTATTCTAAATTCCCAAAAGTTGTAAGAGATATTTCTAAAAAACTTGGTAAAAAAGTTGAGTTTAAACATTATGGAGATAATGTAGAAATTGATAAAGCTATGATTGAAGGATTAACAGATCCTTTAATGCATATTATTAGAAATTCTTTAGATCATGGTATTGAAACACCGGATGAAAGAGAATTAACTGGAAAACCAGATGTTGGTTCTATTAGTATTTCAGCTGAACAAGCAAATGGACAAATGATAATTACTATTCAAGATGATGGTAAGGGAATTAATTCACAAAAAGTGGCACAAAAAGCATTAGAACAAGGTCAAATTGATGAAAATCAATATAATACAATGACTGAAAATGAAAAAGCTTTATTGATTTTTGGAGCAGGTGTTTCAACAGCAGATGAAATAACAGATATTTCAGGACGTGGCGTAGGAATGGATGTTGTTAAAACAAATATTCATAAGTTAGGTGGTGCAATTAAACTTGATACACATGTAGGTGAAGGCACAACAATCACAATAATGTTACCTTTAACTCTTGCTATTTTAGATGGTTTAGATATAAGAGTAGGGAACCAAAAATATATTTTACCTTTAAGTTCTATTGTTGAGTCACTACAACCAAGTTCTGAAATGATTAAAAAAATTGGAGATGGTACTCAAGATTTATTAATGTTAAGAGAAGAATTTATTCCTGTTGTTAAATTACATCAACTATTTGGTTTAGAAAAAAGCTTTAATAAACTAGAAGAGGGTATGTTAATAGTTGTAAAATCTGGAAATACAAAAGTTGCATTATCAATAGACGAGTTTTTAAATCAACATCAAGTTGTTGTAAAACCTTTAGATAAAAACTTTAGAAGTGTTCAAGGAATTGGTGCTGCAACTGTAAGAGGTGATGGAAGTATCGGTCTAATTTTAGATGTTATTGGTATTATCAATGCACAAATAAAAATTGAAAAAGATATGAATGCAGTAAGAAGAGCTTCTTAAAATACATGAGTTATACAACACAAGAAGTTCATGAAAGAGTAAAGAAGATTCTTTACTCTTTAACTGGTATTACATTAGCAGATAATAAAGATATTATGATTTCAAATAGAATTGATAAATTAAAAAGAAATTGTAAATTTTCAGGCGATATTATGGATTTATTGAAATCTGTTGAACAAGGTAATAGTGTAACAGAATTTATCAACTCGTTTACCACGAATAAAACTCACTTTTTTAGGGAAGACTTTCATTTTTTAGATTTAAAAAATAGAGTTTTACCTCTTCTTGCTAATAGTGGAGGAAAAATACAAATGTATTGTTCTGCTTCATCAACAGGAGAAGAACCTTACTCTATGGCAATGACCGTGTTGGAATCAAAAGCTGAATTAAACAAACATATAGATGCATCAATAATAGCTACTGATATTGATACCAATGTTTTACAATATGCAGCAGATGGCATTTATCGATATTCAAAATCATCAAAAGAGTTTCCTGATTGGATTAAACCTCAAAAATATTTTAAAAAAAGAGTTCAAAAAAACCTCTCAGGTGAAGAAGTTTTAATAAAAGTAAATGATGAATTAAAAAGAATGATTACTTTTAAAGTTATGAATTTAAATGATAGTTCATATCCTTTTTCTAAAAATCAGTTTGATGTAATTTTTTGTAGAAATGTATTAATTTATTTTTCGGCAGAAGACCAAAATGATATTTTAAAAAAACTATTCAAATACTTAAAAGTTGGTGGAACTCTATATTTAGGGCATTCTGAAAATCCTCAAGATTTAGTTCATTATGTAAAGAGAGTGGGACAAAATATTTTTGTAAAAGAAAAGGAAATCATATGATTGTTATTGGTCATAAAGATGGAAGCATAGAAAAAACTTCAGTAGTTAGATTTACACAAAAAACAAAGGGTTTCTTAACTCATACAATTATTGGTGGTGAATTTGCTGTTGGAAATGATATAGAACAAATAGCTTTTAAAACCCTATTAGGTTCATGTGTTGCTATTATGTTTTATGACAAAGTAACAAAAATAAAAGGTATGAATCATTTTTTATTACCAAAAACTAATAACACAAATGATGATATGAAATATGGTCTTTATTCTGTTGAAGCAATGCTTAATGAGATGTATAAATTAGGTTGTAGCAAGGGAAATATGGTTGCTAAAATATCAGGTGGTGCTGATATTATGCAAATTAATTTATCTGCTCAATCAATTGGTTTTAGAAATGTTGAATTTGCAAAAGATTTTTGTAAATCAGAAGGCTTTAGGTTATTAAGTGAACATACAAGAGGAGAACACGGTAGATTAATATTATTGGCAAATGAGTTTGAAACATTTATTAAAGTTACACAAAAAACTGAAACAGATAGTAAGATTTTTTCAGAAGAAAAATCATTACAACAAGAAATTACAAAAGCACCTGTTATCAAAGAATATGTTGGTGGAGTTGAGTTATTTGGTTTTGACAATAAAGATACTCAACCAGAAATGGAAATAGAACTTTTCTAATAAATTAATAATAGGTTGGTAAGTAGTGTATACAGTTTTAGTAATAGATGATTCAGCATCAATGAGAAGAATTATAAAAGATATGATAAATTCAATTGATGAATTCGAAGTTGTATGCGTTGCAACAGATGCTTATGATGCAAGAGAAAAAATCAAAGAGTATGAACCTGATTTAGTTACAATTGATATTAATATGCCAAAAATGGATGGTGTAACTTTTTTAAGAAATTTAATGAGACTTCATCCAATGCCTGCTGTTGTTATTTCAGGTGAGGGTGTAAGAGGCAATGATATCTTTGATGATGGAGCTGTTGGTTTTATTCCAAAACCTGAAAATGGTGAATCAATGCAATCATTTCAAAGTAGGGTTAAAGATACTTTACTTAATTTAACTTTTTTATTAAAAAGGTATACATTAAAAAAACCACCATCTTTAAAAAAACCTTCATTAAATACACAAACAATAGAGTATAAAATCCATCCTGATGAAGTAATTTCTTCTAAACCAGCAATCCTAGCAGGAATGAAACTAATAGTAATTGGTTCTTCAACAGGTGGAGTTGAATCATTACTTAGGGTATTTAAAAGGTTGCCAGCTAATTTACCACCTATTTTAATAACACAACATATTCCATATGGTTTCTCAAATTCATTTGCTCATAGATTAAATGATAATTCAGAAGTAATTGTTTGTGAAGCGAAAGATAATATGATAATAGAACAAGGGCATGGATATTTAGCACCTGGAAATATGCATTTAACTATTGAAAAAATAGGAAATGATTATAGAACGAAATTATTAGATACAAAAAAAGTAAGTCAACACAAACCAAGTGTTGATGTACTATTTAGATCAGCAAATAATACAGTTGGTTCTTCAGCAATGGCAATAATGATGACAGGAATGGGAGATGATGGAACAATTGCTATGAAAGAGTTACATGATAATGGAGCATATACAGTTGCACAAAATGAAGAGAGTTGCGTAGTTTTCGGAATGCCAATGAAAGCTATTCAAGCAGGAGCTGTAAAAGATATAATTCATTTAGATGAAATAGCAGATTATATAATAGACTTTTCTAAAGGAAGAAGAAAATAACTCTTCTTATCTAAGTATATAAATTAGTTTGAAAATTATAGTTTTCAATACAAAATAATAAATTTATGTTATAATGTAGAAAATTGAACAAATGGACTAGCTATGAGATATGATTTAGATTTTATGAATACCTTTGATAAAACACTTTTATTTTGGATAGAAAGATTTATTAGATATAAACTTACATCTCTATCAAATAGACAAGTTAATGACAAAGATAAATTAGCTTTCATAATACAGTCTTTAATCAAAGGAACAAAAAGTATTGATGAATTATCAATCATTGTAAAAGAGGCTAGAAATATTGGTTTAAGTGGTATAAATACTTATTTTAATCCCCTATTTAAATTATACAACTTTGCAATTAATTTAGGACTTGCATCTATGAAAGAAATTGATGAAGAGTTTCTTAGTGATTTTTTAGCAAGTCAAACAAGTTCCTTATCAGATGCTTCAAAGAAAAATCATAGAATAGCCCTACTTGCTTTATTTTCATATATTGATAAACAAAATGAAAATGAAGATGGAAATTCATATTTATATAAAATTGAGTTAAAAAACTGGGGTGGATTAAGTGGAAAAAGTGGAACTAAACTACCCTCTTATATGAATAAAGAAGAGATAGATAGGTTTTTAGCTGCTATTGATAATTTTGATTTTACAAATAATCTTGCCAATAGAAATAGACTTATTTTAAAAATCATTATTTATACTGGAATAAGGGTTAGTGAAATTCTAAATTTACGACAAAAAGATATATTTAAAGAGGATAATGTTTATGTTTTACAAATCAAAGGAAAAGGGAATAAACCTAGGATTGTAATGATTAAATCTTCAATAATTGAAAATGATTTAAAAAATTGGCTTGATATTAGAGTTTGTAATAGCGATTTATTAGTTTGTAATAAATCAGGGAATAGGCTAACTCAAGCATATGTAAGTAGAATTGTTGAAAATATACTAATAAGTACTGGAATAAGAAAAGAAAAAAATGGAGCACATATGTTGCGACATAGTTTTGCTACACTTCTTTATACTAAACATCATGATTTGATTTTGGTTCAAGAAGCTTTAGGACATGCAGATATTAATACTTCGAGAATTTATACACATTTTGATAAAGAAAGATTAAAAGCAACAATTGATTTAATGAATTGACATTTATTAAATACTAAATTATAATTAATACTGATAAAATATAAAAAAAGGATTAATATGGAAGCATTAATAATTGTAGCCCATGGAAGTAAAATAAAAACTTCAAATGATGAGATAAAAAATATTGTAGAAAAAATAAAAGCAAATTTAGAAAATAATGAGCTCTTAGTCCTTTATGCATTTTTAGAATTAACAGAACCTTCTATTTTTATTTCTATGAATAAGGCAATCGCTAGTGGATGTAAAGTTATTAAGATTTTCCCATATTTTTTAGCTGCAGGAAAACATGTAAAAGAAGATATTCCTATTGAAATAAAAAAATTTAAAAAGCAATATCCAGATATCAAATTTGAATTATTACCACATATTGGAGAGTGTAAAGGTATAGAAAATTTAATATTATCAAATATTTAATTTTCTATACAAAACTTTTACCAAAATCCTTGAGTGTAATCATCCTTATCTGAATTAACTTCTAAATAGATATTTTCATTATAATCTATGTATAAGTTATATTCCCCTATTGATACAGACTCTTCAACATCTTTTTTGTTAAAATATGATTCATTTGCATATTCACAAAGACTCGATAAATAGTACTCTGCAAGAGAAGGAGCCATTGTATCAATAGCCCCTTCTAATAATCTAAACGTCTTAACCCCAAATATATTATACAAAGAGTCCTTATTTATTAAAGTAAGCATTAAAGAAATTTCTTTTAATGATTAAAACCATTTAATAATGATGCCATTCTATTTAAATCAATTTTATTGCTACTACTTCCATTGTTTGATTCATCTTCTTTTGTATCATCTTTTTTCAATACATTCGTAGGTTGATTTCCTGAATTTGTGTTTGTTATAGCTTCACTTTCTAAAACAAGTATATTTTCTTTTTTCTCTTCAACTTTTTGAGTTGTATTTGATGACGAAGTATTTGTATTGTCAGAACTTTTTCTGTTTAAAATACTTTCTATTTTACCTAACATTGAACTAATATTTGATTTATCTTCTTGTGTATGATTTTTAAATTCATCAACATTTTTTTCTAAATCTTCTTTTGCACCTTCTAATTCTAATACTTCATCTTCTAACTCATTAATTCTACTTTTTAAATTATTATTGTGCTCTTGAAGTTCTTCATATGCCTTAATTAAAGTACTTAAAGCGTTATTTAATTTTGAAATTGTTTCTGCATTTGTCATTGTTATTAAATCCTTGTTGGTGTTGTTCTTAATTATTGTATTATTGCAAAATTTAGCTAATAATTCCATCAATTTTCAATAAAGAATCAACACTTGGTTCTCTTTGTGCAAAATTGAAAAATAGTTTGTCCATGTTATACGATCCACCTTGCGATAAAATTGTATCTTTATACTTAATTCCTAATTCTTTATTAAAAATATTTCCAGAATCAATAAACATATAAAATGCATCTGCACTTAATACTTCAGCCCATTTATATGAGTAATAACCAGCTGAATATCCACCTGAAAAAATATGAGAAAAACCATTTTGGAATTTATTATATGATGGAGGAATCATTGCTGTAAATTCTGTTCTTATTGTATCTAGTATTTTTTGCACTTCATCTTCTGTTTTGTATAACTCTTGATATAGTTTAAAATCAAACAATGCAAATTCAACTTGTCTTACGGTAAATAGTGATGATTGGAAATTTTTTGCTTTTATTATTTTTTCAATTGCCTCATCATCTAAAACTTCCCCTGTTTTATAATGTTTTGCAAAAAGTTTTAATACTTCTTTATCATACGAAAAATACTCTAAAAATTGTGATGGAAATTCAACCGTATCCCAGGCAACTCCTGAAATTCCACTTACAAATGGTTCTTCTATTTTACTTAAAAGATGATGTAATGCATGACCCATTTCATGAAATAGTGTAACAACATCTGAATGTCTTAAAAGAGATGGCGTTTCACTCGTAGATTGAGGGAAATTACCTACAATGTAAGCTGTTGGAAGTTTTATTTCACCATCTGAATTTCTATAGTGTGAATGCCAATTATTCATCCAAGCACCACCACGTTTCTCTTTTCTAGCTTCTAAATCAATATAAATTCTTGCAATTGTTTTATCATTTTCACTTAAATCATAAACTTTTACTTTTTCATCCCAAGCAGGAGTTTCTGCTTTTGTAAATTTGATATTAAACATTTGATGTAAAAAGTCAAAAAAACCATTTAAAACTGATTGTTGTTCAAAATATGGTCTGTAATACTCTTCATCTAAATCATATTGAGCTTTTTTTAATTTTTCAGAATAATAAGAAACATCACTTGATTTAAAATCTGTAATTCCATCTTTAAGTGCTAGCTGTTTAATTTCTTCTAATTCTTCTTTTGCTCTTGCTTTTGCTTTGTATCCTAATTCTTCGAGGAAAGTGATAACATCTTCTTCTTTTGAAGCCATTTTTGTAGCAAGTGAATATTGTGCATAAGAATCAAATCCTAGAATTTTTGCTTTTTCATTTTTTAAAGCTAATAATTCTTCAATGATTTTTCCATTTTGAGGAGCTCTTGTACAATATCCTTTATAAATTTCTTCTCTTTTTTCTCTTGAAGTTCCATAAGTAATATAAGCCATATAAGATGGCATTTGAAGTGTAAATTTATATTTTGCAATACCATCTTCTTCAAATTTTGCTAATTCTAAATCTGAAGCTGGAATCTCTTTTACATCTTCAAAACTATCAATAATCATTTCAAATTCATTTGTAGCATTTAAAAGGTTTTGAGAGAATTTATGAGATAACTCACTAAGTCTTAAACTGATTTCTTCTAGTCTTTTCTTTTTATTATTTTCTAAGTGACAACCTGATAATTTGAAGTCTCTAATCTCATTTTCAAGTACTTTATTTTGTATATCATTTAATGATATACTTTCATTAGACTGTATATCTTTTAAAGCTATATATATATTCTCATTTTGAGAAATATCTGTCTCGTATTTTGAGATTACAGGGATACAATCTTCATATACTTTTGTAGTTATTTCTGAGTTTTTAACAGAGTCAATGTGGAATATTGGAGTTATAAATTCATTAATACACTCCCCTATTTCTTGAAATGGTAAAACAAAATTTTTATATGTTTTATTTTCAATTGTTAATAATTCATTTATTTTTTTTCTATTTTCATCTAATAAATTTTCTAATATTTCTTTTGAATTTTCTAAATTTTCTAAGTTAAATTCTATAAACATTTTTTTCCTTTTTTTATTTTTTAAATTTTAGAGTAAATCCTCTATCAAAACTTTCATAATCTTTATAAAAAGAATATGACTCAACATTAAATCCTTTAAAATGGTTTTCTAAAAGAGTTTTTTGGTCATATCCCATTTCACAAAGTAAATATGGGATTTTTTTCTCATTTGTAGCTTTGATAATATCTTTTAAAAGTTCATCTCCAATATCTCCACCAAACAAAGCATTTGATGGTTCATATTTTACATTAGTGGGTAATTTATAGTTATTTGCTATATATGGGGGATTAGATATTGTCATAAAAATATCGTCTTCAATTACATTTTCGTATAAATTACTTAATCTAAACTCTATTTTATTCTCAACACCATGTTTTATAGCATTTTCTTTTGCTAATTCCAGGGCTTTTTCATTTATATCAACTGCAATTATTTTTATATTTTCAAGTAATAATGCCAGCATTACAGATATTATTCCACTGCCTGTTCCTATTTCTAAAACTTTTAAATTTTCTTTTTTATCTTTTAGTATTTCAACGGCTTTTTCAACTAATATCTCAGTTTCAGGTCGTGGAATCAAAACGCCCTGCTTCACTATAAACATTTCACCATAAAATGAGGCTTTATTTATAATATATTCCAAAGGATAATTTGTAGCTCTTTTTTTTACTAAAACTTCAAGCTCTTTTTCTTTTCCAAACTCAACATTATAGTTTAGATGAAGCCAAATTGTATTTTTCCCCAAAAGATGTAACATCAATATTTCAACTTCTTTAGCTGGAATATGAGTTACCAATTTTAATTCATTTGAGTATTTTCTTATTGTATCTTTGATTGTCATTAATTACTTACCTTTGTTAAAACGTGGATTATATTATAAACTTTATTAAGATATTAATCTAAAATATATAAAGCTAATTCATCTGAAAGCAAAAAGTTTTTGTTAAAAACTCTATTTTCTTTTATATAAACTTTGTCATATTCAATCAAATCATCAATTTTTTTCATTTCTCCTTCATTAAAAAGCGATATTTCAACACCATTTAAAGACCTAAAACCAAGTAGAATTTTCTCTGTTTTTATATCATTTAAATCGATTTTTTCCACATCAAAAAATAGAGGATTTCCGATATACTCTTCTATACTTTTTGAAGGATATTGTCTTTGTTGATTTATATATCCAACTGCTCCTGCACCAACACCTAAATACTCTTTATGTTGCCAATATCCATAATTGTGTTTTGACTCAGATTCTTTATTTTTTGCAAAATTTGAAATCTCATATTGATGAAAACCTTTATTATTTATGTAATCAAAAATCTCATAAGACAACTCTTCATCATCAATTTTAACACTTGATCTATCAAAGAATTTTGTACCTTCTTCGATGGTTAAAGAGTATGCACTAAGATGTGTAATTGGTAGAGAAAAAGCTGTGTCAAAATCGATTTTCATACTTTCTAAAGTATCATTTTGTACTCCATAGATTATATCACAGTTAATACCATTAAAACCTATACTACTCGCATTTTGTATAGCATTTATAGCACTATTAGCACTATGTGCACGACCTAGGAATTTTAACTTTTCTGAGTTAAAACTTTGCACTCCAAAACTAACTCTATTTACACCTAAATCATGCATTCCTTTTAGCCAATCAAAGGAAGCTGAATTAGGGTTTGCTTCTGTTGTTATTTCCGCATTTTTTTCTAAATAGGGTTTTATTATTTCAAAGATTTCTTTATATTCAAAAGCTTTAATAGTTGATGGTGTTCCACCTCCTATAAAGACAGTTTCTATTTTTTTATTATCTTTGATAATATAATTTTCAATGTCATTTTTTAGTTGTTTTTTTAATGCATTCATATATTCATGTTTTAAATGAAATCTATCTGTGTATGAATTAAATGCGCAGTAAAAACATTTACTATCGCAAAAGGGAATATGTATATATAAAAGCAATTTTTAATCCTAGTTTTTGTAAAATATCTGGCTAATTATAAGGGAAAATATATTTATGACTGATAAAACTAAACCAACAATCAATAATGAAAAGAAAAAATACAGACCAAATGTAGCGGCCATTGTATTATCAGCTAAATATCCTCATAAATGTGAAATATTTATTGCCTCAAGAACTGATGTTGAAAATGCTTGGCAATTTCCTCAAGGTGGCATTGATGAAGGTGAAACTTCAAAAGAGGCTTTGTACAGAGAATTAGAAGAAGAAATTGGAACTAATGAGATTGAAATTATTGCAGAATACCCAACATGGGTTTCCTATGAATTTCCGCCAGCTATCGCAAAAAGGATGTATCCTTATGATGGTCAAAGACAAAAATATTATTTAGTTAAATTAAAAAAAGGCGCTAAAATAAATATAAATACTGAGATTCCCGAATTTAGCGAATATAAGTTTGTGCCTACTAGAAATATTTATGATTATATAACTTTCTTTAAAAGAACTGTTTATAAACAAGTTTTACAATATTTTAGAAATGAAGGTTATATTTAAAAAGGATAAAAAATTAGATGTTAAAAGTACTTAAGTTTGGTGGAACGAGTGTTGGTACACTTGATAGAATTCAAAATGTTGCAAATATCATTAAAAAAATACGAGACGAAGGTCATGATGTAATTGCTGTTGTTTCTGCGATGAGTGGTGAAACTAATAAATTGATTGAGTATGCTGAATATTATTCAAAAACTCCAAAATTAGATGAAATTGATATGCTTTTGAGCTCAGGTGAAAGAGTTACCTCGGCACTTTTATCAATTGCATTAAATGAAATGGGTTTAAAAGCTATGTCTATGAGTGGTCGACAAGCTGGGATTATTACAGATGATGCCCATACAAAAGCTAGAATTGAATCAATTGATACAAGAGAAATGAAAAATGCAATTAAAAATGGAAATATTATTATTGTTGCTGGTTTTCAAGGTGTTGTTCAAGATACTTTGAGAGTTTCAACTCTTGGTCGTGGAGGAAGCGATTTAACAGCAGTTGCAATTGCAGGTGCTATTGAAGCAGACGTTTGTGAAATTTATACAGATGTTGATGGTATTTACACAACAGACCCTAGAATTGAGCCAAAAGCAAAAAAATTAGACAAAATATCTTATGATGAAATGTTAGAATTAGCATCTTTAGGCGCAAAAGTATTACAAAATAGATCAGTAGAAATGGCGAAAAAATTAAATGTAAATTTAGTATCAAGAAGTAGCTTCACGCCAGAAGTTGAAGGTACATTAATAACAAAGGAAGAAAATATTATGGAAAAACCAATTGTAAGTGGAATTGCTTTAGATAAAAACCAAGTAAGAGTTGGTATGTATGGAGTTACTGATAAGCCAGGAATTGCAGCAGCTATTTTTACTTCACTTGCAGATGAAAACATAAATGTTGATATGATTGTTCAAACAGTTGGTGTTGATGGCAAAACAGATTTAGATTTTACTATTCCTACAACTGATTTGTTAATTTGTAGAAATGTTATGGAAAAATTTAAAAAAGATACTGAAAATATTGATTATAACGAAGCAATTTGTAAAGTATCAATTGTTGGTGTTGGAATGAAATCTCATACAGGAGTTGCTTCAAAAGCATTTACAGCAATGGCAAATGAAAATATAAACATTAGAATTATTTCAACAAGTGAAATTAAAATTTCTATGATTGTTGATTTAAAATATGCTGAACTTGCAGTTCGAGCTTTACACGATGCTTATGATTTGGATAAATAGTAGTGCAAGAATTTTTAAATTGGACTGTTGAGACAATCAGGGAAGATAGATTAATATCTCCTTGGTTGGAAGAAAAAAAATATGAATGGACACCATTAGTTTCTAAAAATATCTACAATCTATTAGAAAGAGGCTTCTCCATAATAGTTGTTTCAGATAAAGAGAGAGAATGGTTTTTAGAGTATATTTTAGGAAATATTAATTCGACAAAACTAAATAGACCTTTTTTACCATTTTATGATTTTAAATCATTTTATAGATATATGGATAGTGTAAAATCTGATGAAGATATAGCTTACATAAAAGATATGTTAAGTATCTCTTTTCCAAATGGATATTGTTTTTGGTATATTGGTAAAAGCCAAGATGTAAGAGCAATTATTCCAAAAGTTTTAAAACACTCTTTTTTATGGTTATTTGATGAAGAAAAACAAGATGCTTTTAATCTAAAATCAAATGATGAAGCTTTAGATATGAAACTTTTACAAATGTTTAGGTTATATAATAAATCAGTAAGTGCTGCACTATTTGCTGAAATAAATGTGGAAAACTAATTTGATAGATTTTATTGGACACTCATGTATTTTAATTGTTAATGATATTGAATCTACAGTAAATGAGTTAATAAACAAATATCCTTTACACTCTACAAGAATTATAAAAAATGAAGAGAAAGATGAGTTTCAATTAGCACAAGCAACTCAAGCAATAAAAGAAGCATATATATCTTCTAATGAAACAAAATATATATTTTTATGTGGTTCAACTTTTAGAAAAGAAGCACAAAACTCTTTATTAAAAGTTTTAGAAGAACCTCCTAGAAATGTAGTATTTATTATCATTACTAATTCAAAAACATCAATGTTACCAACTATTTATTCAAGAATTCCTTATAAATATTTAAAAAAATCTGTTTTAAAAAATGAGTCTTTATTAAATATAAATAAATTGGATTTAAAAGATATTTATAATTTTTTAAAAGAAAATCAAAAAATTTCTAAAAATGAAGCAAAAGATATTGTTGAATCAATTTTGTTAAAGGTAAATAGTCAAAAAATTAAATTATCAGCAAAAGAGTTGGATTTTTTTTCAAAATCTATAAAATTATTAGAGTTAAATTCACGTCCAATAAATATATTAACTACCCTACTTTTATTTTTAGCTAATCAAAAAAATAAACATTAAAAAGGTTTTATATGCAAACATATAAAATATCAATCAATGATACAAAAGAGTTTTATAAAAATTTAGGTTGTGATAGTGGTGGAATTTCAATTTTATCAAAAAAATCAAAACTTCATACTTTATATATAAAAGATTTACATGTTGGTGCTGCAAATATACTAAAACAAGATGCATTGTCTATTGGAGCTGATTTAGCAGTTCCAAGCGGAGTTATAATTGCTAAAGATAAATATGTAGATGCTGTTTTAATAGGAACTACTAAACATTTTGAAACTCTATCAAGAAAAGAATTAGCTCAGCCTTTTGGATTAAAACAATTAGCCTCAGAACTAAAAAGTTATGTCAAAGAAAATTATTATCAAACAAAAATCATGGGTGTTTTAAATGCAAATGAAGATTCATTTTTTAAAAATAGTAGATTTGATAATTCACAAGCAAATTTGAGAATTGAAAAGATGATTGAAGATGGCGCAAATATTATAGATATTGGTGCTGTTTCTTCAAGACCTGGAAGTATTGCAGTTGAAGAGGAAGTTGAATTACAAAGAATAAAAGATATTGTTGATACTATTTACAAAAATAAATATTACGAAAAAGTAGATTTTTCAATAGATTCTTATGCTCCAAAAGTAATTGATTATGTTTTAAATCATGGATTTAAAATAGTAAATGATATTACAGGTTTGCAAAATGATGAAGTTTGTAAAATTGCGGCAATTTATGATGCTCAAGTTGTAATCATGCACATGCAAAATAACCCTGAAAATATGCAAAAAGAGCCTTTTTATGAAAATGTAATTTTACAAATAGATGAATATTTTAAAAATCAAATATCAAAAGCCAATAGTTTTGGAATAAAAGATATTGTTTTAGATGTTGGAATTGGATTTGGAAAAACACTTGAACATAACTTAAGTCTTTTAAAAAATTTAGAACATTTTTCTCATTTTGGATATGAGCTTTTAATAGGAGCTAGCAGAAAATCGATGATTGATAAAATAGTTCCAAGTTCAATTGAGCAAAGACTACCAGGAACCATTGCTATTCATTTAGAATCTATTAAAAATGGTGCTTCAATTATTCGTTGCCATGATGTAAAAGAGCATTTTCAAGCAATAAAAGTTTTTGAAGCAATTAATAATATAAATTAAATATAAAGTTGAGATACTATTTTATAGTATCTCATGTAAAGTATTTGCTTTTTTCATCCATTTTTCTAAATCTTCATAATTCTCTTCTTCAACCATTTTTCTAGCATTTTGTAATTGGCTTTCAAATAAATCAATAGAAGCTAAAAGGTTTTTTCTATTTTGTTTAAAAATATCTCCCCACATTCTAGGGCTTGATTTTGCAATTCTACTCATATCTTTAAATCCACCAGCTGCAAGTGCAATAATAGATTTTGGGTCTTCATGACTCATAACTGTATTTGCTAGAGAAAAAGATAAAATATGTGGTAAATGGGACATGTAACAAGCGTGAATATCATGTTGATTACTATCCATTACAACTATTCTCATTCCAATTGCTTGGAAGATTTTAAAGGCTTTATTTACATGTAAATTACCATTGTCTTCTAAGTCACAAAAAACAACTGTTTTACCTTCATATAAATCATCAATAGCTGCTTTTGGTCCAGATTTTTCAGTTCCTGTCATGGGATGTGCTGCAATAAAATTCTGTCTTATTTTTTTTGGAATATTTTTTACTATGTACTCTTTTGTAGAACCCATATCAATAATAGTTGTATTTTCATCTATATTTAAAAAATTTGGAAACATTCCAATAATAGCATCTACGGGAATTGCTAAAATAATAACATCAGAAACTTTTTTTAGTGTTTCCAAATCAACTAATTCATCAACTAAATTTAATTCTAAAATATCTTTTTTATTTTTTTCACTATTTGTAAAACCATATACTTTTTTTGCAATACCATATCTTTTTACGGCTTTTGCTAAAGAACCACCCATTAGTCCTAAACCAATAATTCCTATATTCAAAACACAACCTTCTAATAAATTAAATTGTGATTATATCTTAATAATTCTATAAACTGAATTTAGATATATTATTGACCTATAATGAAATTAAGGACAGTTGTGAAAAATAAAGTCGTACTATTTTCTTTGGCTTGTGTAACAGCACTAAGCGCAGATGCAATAAAATCTATAGAATATAAAGATGTAAACAAAATCTCACCTCAAATTTTGAATGAAACATTAAATATGAATATTGGTGATAAACTTGATGAGAGTAAGTTAAATGAAGCTGTAATAAAATTTTATCAATATGGTTATTTTGATGATATTCAAGTAACAAATAACAATGGTAATTTAAAATTAATATTTGTAGAGAAACCCTCAATTGCAAGTGTTGAGATAAAAGGGTATAAATCAAGAGCCGAAGATATCGATACTCTTAAGACTGTACTTAAATTAAAAAAAGGTTCAATGTATACTCCTAAAAGAGTAAAAGAAGCAAAAGAAAAACTTCTTTCTATGTTAGAAAGTGAAGGTTTTATAAATTCTGTTGTTGAAACAGAAGTTGAAAAAATAAATGAGCAATCTTTAAAACTTACATTTAATGTAAATAAAGGTGATGAAATTATTATTAAAAAAGCAAATTATCATGGTTCTGATAATTTAGAACAAGATGATTTTGATCAAGTAAGTGCAAATAAAGAGATAGAATTTGCTTCATGGTGGTTTGGACAAAATGATGGTGAAGTAAAAATTGATCAATTAAAATATGATGCGAGAAGAATTAATGACCTATATTTTGAAAAAGGTTATTTAGATGCTCAAGTAAAAGAACCTTTTTTAGATATTGATTTTGCATCTAATCAAGCAAATTTAGATTTCTTTATCACAGAAGGAAATAAATATACAACTAATGATATAAAAATTTATTTAGATTCATCAATTGTTGATCCTGCAACTATTTATCCTGAATTAAAATTAATTGTTGGAAATACTTTCAATATTAAAAAATTAAGACAAGATCAAGAATATATTAAAACTCAAGTTGCAAATCAAGGTTATGCTTTTGCTGATATTAGATTTGATTTAAAAAAAGATGAAGCTAACTCAAAAGTTGATGTAGTATTTAATGTAATTCCAGGAAAAAAAGTTTATATCAATGATGTAAAAATTTCAGGAAATGCAAGAACACTAGATAGAGTTGTAAGAAGAGATGTTTATTTGGCTCCTGGAGATTTATATAATTTAACAGATTTTAAAGACTCAACTAATAAATTAAAAAGATCACGATTTTTTGAAGATGTAGTTATTGAAGAAAAAAGAATTACCGATGATAAAATGGATATTGTTGTAAAAGTAACAGAAGCAGCAACTGGTTCAATTATGCTAGGTGGAGGATATGGTTCTTATGACAAAGTTATGGTTAATGGATCAATTTCAGATGCAAATGTATTTGGTTCAGGTTTATCGCTAGGTTTAAGTGCTGATATTTCTGCAAGAACTAATAGATTTGAATTAAGCTTGAAAAATCCAGCTATTAATGATAGTAAATATAATGGTGAAGTTGAAGTTCATAATAGTGAAGCTGAAATTAATAGAGATGTGTATGATTCAACAATCGATACTCAAGGTTTCTCTGTTGGTTTAGGAAGAGAAGTATTTAGAGATTTATATGCAGGTGCCAAATATAGATTTGATTCTGTTAGTGAAAATTATGAATATGAGTCTACTTTTATAGCTGAATATGAAGCTAAAAAATTATTAGATCCTGAATTTGAAAACACACATAAATTATATAAAGACAATGATTATATTTCAAGCTCAATTACTCCTTATTTAAACTTTGATAATACAGATGATTTTTATATGCCAAGAGAAGGTTTTAAACTTGGAACATCGGTTGAATATGCAGGGGTTGGTGGAGATTCAAAATATTTAAAATCTAGTTCTTATGCAAAATACTTCTACTCTTTAGAAGATTTAACAGAGCTTGATTGGGTTTTAAGATTAAAAACTCAAATGAAAATTTTAGTTGATAATGGTCAAATAAATCAAGGAGATTCTTTATATCTTGGAGGTGCAAAAACTTTAAGAGGATATAAATCTTATGCTTTCCCTTCAAATGAAACTGGTTATCAGACTGACCCTTATAAAAATCTTTGGGCAAACTCTGCTGAGATGAGTTTCCCATTAATTCCAGCTGCAAAAATGAGATGGGGATTATTTTATGACTACGGTATGATTGGACAGGATGATTTTTCAAAATATAAAAGATCAGGTGCTGGTGCTTTACTTGAATGGATTTCGCCAATGGGACCTTTACAGTTGATTTTCTCAAGAGCACTTGATGCAGAAGCTACTGATGATACATCGTCATTTGAATTCTCATTGGGTTCTAGTTTCTAGTGGTATAAAAAAATGACTAAAAAAATTGATATAGATTTAAAAAAAAGATTAACAAATGAAGATGCATTACATTTAATAAAAAATGCATCTTTACTTGAATTAGGTCAAATGGCAAGTGCAAAAAAAGCTGAACTGCATCCTGACAAAACAACATCTTTTATAGTTGATAGAAATATTAATTATACAAATGTTTGTTGGGTTGATTGTAAGTTTTGTGCATTTTATAGACATGGACGAGATGATGACTCTTATGTTTTAAAATTTGATGAAATTGATCAAAAAATTGATGAACTTTTAGAAATTGGAGGAACACAAATCCTTTTTCAAGGTGGAGTTCATCCAAAACTTAAAATTGATTATTATGAAGAATTGGTAGAACATATTCATACAAAATATCCACAAATTACAATTCACGGATTTTCTGCAATTGAGATTAAATATATTGCAAAAGTATCTAAACTTGAAATTTTAGAAGTTTTAAAAAGACTTCAACTAAAAGGTTTAAGCTCAATTCCAGGAGCTGGAGCTGAAATTTTAAGCGATAGAGTAAGAGATATAATTGCTCCAAATAAAATGGATAGTTTAGAATGGATCGAAGTTCATGAATTAGCTCATTCAATTGGTATAAAAACAACAGCAACTATGATGTTTGGAACAGTTGAAACAGATGAAGAAATAATCGAACATTGGGAACTTTTACGAAAACTTCAAGATAAAACAGGTGGATTTAGAGCTTTTATTATGTGGTCTTTTCAAGGTGCAAATACTTTATTAAAAGCTGAAATTCCTGATATTAAACCTCAATCTTCAAATAGGTATTTAAGATTATTAGCAGTTTCAAGATTATATTTAGATAATTTTAAAAATATGCAAAGTTCTTGGGTAACACAAGGCTCTTATATTGGTCAATTAGCACTTAATTTTGGTGCTAATGATCTTGGAAGTACAATGATGGAAGAAAACGTTGTAAAAGCAGCAGGTGCTGTAAACAGAATGAATCAAGAAGAAATGATTAGACTTATAAAAGATGTAGGTGAAAATCCAGCAAAAAGAAATACAGCTTATGAGATTTTAGAAAGGTTCTAATTTTGTTTAAAATAAAATATAAATTTTTATTCATATTAGCAATAATACAAGGGAGTTTAATGGGTGCTACTATAAAGCATATAGATATAAAAGGTGTACAAATACCTGTGATTTTTGAAGAACAAAAAAGTTTACCAATTTTAAATTTACAATTAGTTTTTCAAAATTCTGGATATATTCAAGATAAAAACAAAAGTGGATTAGCCAATTTATCTTCAAAACTTCTAAACGAAGGAACAAAAGAATTAGGTGCTACTGCATTTGCTCAAGAATTAGAAGAAAATGCAATTTCATTAACTACTTCAAATGGATTTGAAACTTTTGTTATTGAATTATCAAATTTAAAAGAGCAATCAAAAAAAGGTGTTGAACTTTTAACTTCTCTTTTAAAATCTCCTAATTTTACTCAAGATACTTTAGAAAAATTAAAAACACTTCAAGTGGGTTCTTTAAAAAGAAAAGAAAATGACTTTGATTATGTTTCACAAAATCAATTAAAATCTATGCTTTTTAAGGGAACTTCTCTTGAAAATCCAGCTTCAGGTTCAATCGAATCAATTTCAAAAATTAAATTAGATGATATTAAAAAATTTGTATCCAAAACAATTAATTTAAATAATTTAATTATCGTTGCAGGTGGAGATTTTGATATAAAAGAATTTGAAGAGCTATTAAAACCATTTTTAACAACATTAGAAGTTGGTGAAAAAAATGAATTTGAAAAAATAGAATTCAACTCTAAAAATGAAGAAAAAACTCTAATAAAAGATACACAACAAGCATATATTTATTTCGGAAGCTCATTTAATATTGACTCTCAAGATGAAGAAAATTATAAAGCAAAAGTTGCATCGTTTATTTTAGGTGGTTCAGGTTTTGGTTCAAGATTAATGGAAGAAATAAGAGTAAAAAGAGGACTTGCATATAGTGCTTACGGTTCTATTTCTATAAATAAATCTCACTCATATTTTAATGGTTATTTACAAACAAAAAATGAAAGTGCAGAAGAAGCTCAAAAACTTGTAAGCCAATTGGTATCACAATTTGTAGAACATGGTGTAACGCAAGAAGAATTAACAGCTTCAAAAAACTTTTTAACAGGGAGTGAACCTTTAAGAAGTGAAACTTTATCTCAAAGATTAAACAGAGCTTTTACTTTATACTATAGAGGTTTAGCCCAAGATTACTCTGAAAAAGAGTTGGAAAAAATCCAAAATTTAAAATTAGAAGATTTAAATGCTTATATAAAATCTCATAATGAGATAAATAATTTAACATTTTCGATAGTAAGGAAATAATTTGTTAAGATTTGCCCCAAGTCCAATAGAAGATATGAATATTGGTAATTTAAGGGTTGCTATTTTTAATTATATTGTATCAAAACAATTAAATGAAGATTTAGTAATTAGAATTGAAGACATAGATATTGAAAAAAATATTGAAGGTAAAGATAAAGAGATTATAGAAATCTTAAATCTTTTTTCAATAGAGTACAAAAATATTGCACATCAAAGTGATTCATTAAAATATCATCAAAAAATAGCACTTCAATTAATGAGTCAAAAAAAAGCATTTGCTTGTTTTTGTTCTGATGATAAATTAAATGAGTTAAAAGAAGAAGCACAATTAGAAGGAAAATTATTTAGTTATGATGGATTCTGTGAAACTTTATCAGATGAAGCTGTTTTAAATACAAATGCACCATTTACGGTTAGAATTAAAAAAACAGATGAAGATATTACATTTACTGATTTATTAAAAGGTAGAATTGATTCCACTCCTTTGGAAGTAGATTCATTTGTTATTTTAAATCAAGCTAAAAAACCCACTTATAACTATGCATGTGCAGTTGATGATATGATAATGGATATTTCAATGGTAATTAGAAATGAAAACCATATTTCAAATACTGCAAAACAAATACATGTTAGAAATTCTTTGGGTTATACAAAAGAGATAAAATATGTACATTTACCAATTATTTTAAATGCTCAAACTAATAAAGAAATGAGTAACGAAGATGAGTTAAATTCAGTTAAATACTTGATTGATGAAGGTTTTTTACCAAGTGCAATTGCTAATTATTTAGTTCTTTTAGGAAATGAAACTCCTAGTGAAATTTTTACACTTGAAGAGGCTATTTCTTGGTTTAAAATAGAAAATATCTCAAAAAACGCTGTGAAATTTGATATTGATAAACTAAGATTTATTAATAAAAAACATCTAGAAACAATAGATGATATGAGACTTTCAAAAATCTTAGGATTTGCAGATACTGATATTGGAAAACTAGGAAAAATATTTTTAGAAGAAGTTAGTACTATAAAAGAGATGAAAGAAAAAATTGCTTTAATATTTTCTTTAAAAACAACATATAAAGGTTTTGAAGAAGAGTTTAGAAAAGTAAAAGAATCTTTACAAAAAGCACCTTTTTTTGATAATTTTGAAGAATTAAAGAAATATATTGAACAAGAAACAAATCTAAAAGATAAAAATTCATTTGAACCTTTAAGATATATTTTAACAGGTGCTAATAATGGTCCTAATATCTCAGATATTTATACATTAGTAAAAAATTATTTAGGAGAAATTGTAAGATGATAGATGCCTTATTAAGTTCTGTTTTAACAGTAGTTTTAAGTGTTATATTTTTATATAAATGGGTTATTATAATTTCAGCTATTTTAACTTGGGTTAAACCAGACCCATATAATCCAATTGTTCAAATGTTATATAGGTTAACAGAACCTGCTTATGCATTCGTACGAAAATATACTCCTACTGTATTTGGTGGCATGGATTTAGCTCCAATTATTTTGATTTTTGCTTTAATATTTTTAGAAACATTTTTGAAAAATTTATTTTATTAAAAAATATGAGAAAAATATTACTTAGTATTGGAGTTACTTTTTTATTAAGTTTGTCTGCAAGTGCAAATGTAGAGCCTTCTACAGACTTCTTACAAAAAAATTTTAAAGTAACCCTTGATTGGCTGGAACAAAAACCAAAATCCTATGCAAAAGATTTTTTTATTATTCAATATCTAGAACAAGAAAATTTAAGCTTTGAAAATGCAAAAATTGCTTATGAAATGGGTAATGGAAAAAATGAAACTTTAAAAAAAATCTTTAATAAAAAATATAAAACTTCAGCACCTCTTGATCTTAAATGTTATAGAGCAAGTATTGAAGAGTTAAAAAAAGAAGATTCAAAATGTATAGCATTAGGTTTGTCTTTACAAGAAGCTACAAAACTTTCAAAAGAAGATTTGAATTTTTTTATAAGTAGATTAGATTCTTACCCTACTTTAAAAAATGATTTACAAATCATTGCTTCTGATAATCCTTTTAATGCATTAATAAATTCAGATATTAATAAATTTTATAGACTTTTTTTTGATTTAGGAAGTGAATATAGAATTAATTTTTTAAATAAATTTATGAATTCTGAGTTTATAAATAAACTTTCAAATGAAGAAGAATTTGAAAGATTTTTAAAATATGTAGTTCATGATAATAATTTGAAAAATATCCAAAAATCTTTAATTTTATTAAAAGACAATAATCAATTGCCTCCTCATATATTATTTTCACTTGGAATAAATGCAGTAAATAACAATAGCGAAGATAGTGCTTACTTATTTTTTTATAATGCTTTTAATAAATCATATTTAAAAGCTGATAAAGACAAATCTCTATTTTGGATGTATTTAGTAACTCAAAATCAATCATTTTTGCAAGAACTTACAAAAAGTTGGGATAATAGTATTTATACTTTATATGCCAAAGAATTATTTGATGTAAATATCGATAATATTATTTATAATATTGATTTAAAAAATGAAAAAACTTCTTTTGATGTACATGATGCATTTAAATGGATGGACGTAGTAGAAGATACTAAAAAAAATATAGATGATGCTAAATTATCAAAGTATTATAATCTTTTTAGTGATGAAAGTACCTTACCCCATTATGCTTTTGTTTTACAAAGATACAATAAATATAAAGTTCAATATTTTATCACTCCATATAGAGATGAAATAAAAAATTATGATGTAAATAAACAAGTTTTATTATATTCATTAGCAAGACAAGAAAGCTTATTTATTCCCTCATCTATATCTTTTTCATCAGCGCAAGGCGTAATGCAAATAATGCCTTTTTTATCATCTGACATTGCAAAAGAATTAAAAGAAGATTACAACATATATGAGCAATTTGTACCAAAAACAAATATTAGATATGGAAGTTTTCATTTAGATACATTAATGAAACAGTTTGATAATAATCCCCTATTCATAGCATATGCTTATAATGGAGGAGCAGGATATACAAAAAGTCAATTGAAAAAAGGGCTATTTAAAGAAAAAAATAAATATGAACCATTTTTAAGTATGGAGATGATTTCATATCCAGAAACAAGAGAATATGGGAAAAAGGTTTTAAGTAACTATTATATTTATAATAATTACTTAAATAGTGAAAACAAGATTACTTTTTCTACTATTTTTCAAAGTCTAGTATCGCCCTACTAGATTTTTGATTTGTTAATTCTAATCTTAAATTATTAATATCTTCCAAAGAATCAAATTTAACTAAATAATAATTTCCCCAATGGTTTTTTAGCATTAAACTTTTAAAATTTTCATCATCTTCTTCAACTTTTTCAAATAAAACAGCTTCTTTTGAATTTAATAAAAATTTATACCCATTCTCCTTTATACTTTGAGAATCAGCATTTGCAAAATAAACTGATATTAAAAAAATCTCTTCTTTTGAATCAGAAATATTTTTATCAATTTTATTTAAATATGTTGCCCAAAAAATAATATCTATCTCTTTATCTTTTAAAATGTCAATTTTTTTTGTGTAATGAATACCTTTTGTTTCAATATCATCTTTTTCAAAATATTTAAAAGCATTATTTTTAGAACTACAAGAAATAAATAATAGCGAAATAAATAAAAGGGTTAAAATTTTATACATAAGCTCTCCCAGAATTGATTGATGGTAATTTTATCTTAAATTAACTTTAACAATCATTTGGATAAAATCCAATTTATGAATAAAAAAAGATTAATAGTAGCCTTTTCAGGCCCTTCAAACAGTGGTAAAACAACAGTTATAGTAAAAGTTTCGAGTATACTTCACGATAATGGTTTTAAGGTATGTATTGTTAAACATGATCCAAAAGATAAAGCTATTTTTGATAGAGAAGGAAAAGATTCTTTCAAATTCTCTCAAACAGGTGCTGATGTTGCAGTAGTTAGTCCAAATAAAACAACTTTATTTAAAAAAAATACATCTACTATTGATGAAATGATTGAACTATTCCAAGATTTTGATTATTTGTTGGTTGAGGGCTTAAAAACTCTTGAATTACCAAGAATATCTATTTTTAGAGATAGATTAGATGAAAGCTATTTTGCAGTTACAGATGCGATTGCATGTGATGAAACTATTAATAAAGATGAAATTCCAGATAATATAGACAAATTAGATTTAAATAATCCAGAAGAATTAATTCAATGGATAGATAAAAATGCAAAGAGAGTATAAAATATGCAAGAAATAATTAAAGCTATTGAACAAGCTAGTATTGAGATAAAAGAGTTAATTGAAACAGGTGATACAGGTAAAAGTGAACAAGAAAATTCAACTGGTGATACTCAATTAAAACTTGATATTGCAAGTGATGAAATTATTGAGCGAATTTTTAAACAAATACCTACAATTAAGGCTATTGTTTCAGAAGAACAAGAACACATTATTCATTTAAATGATGATGGTGAATATTTAATCGCTTATGACCCATTAGATGGTTCTTCTTTAGTTGATGTAAATTTATCAGTTGGTTCAATTTATGGAATTTATAAAAATGACTTTACTGCACAAAATATAGTAGCTTCTGTTTATGTGGTTTTTGGACCAAGAGTTGAGATGGTTATTGCTATTGATGGCGTTAAAATGTATAGATTAAAACATGGTAAATTTGAATTTATTCAAGATATTGTTTTAAAACAAAAAGGTAATTTAAAAGCACCAGGTTCTACTCAAAGTGCTTGGTCAGCACACCATAAACAAATGGTAGATGATATTTTTAACGATGGTTATAGATTAAGATATAGTGGAGGAATGGTTCCTGATTTACACCAAATACTTTTAAAAGGTGGTGGATTATTTTCATATCCTGGAACAACTGATAGACCAAAAGGAAAATTAAGACAATTATTTGAAGTTTTCCCTTTTGCATTTACTTACGAACAAGCAGGTGGTGGAGCGATTGATGGTCATAAAAGAATCCTAGAAATAGAAACTACTCATATTCATGATACAACTCCTTGTTTTTTTGGTTCAAATGAAGAGATAAAAAGAGTATTAGAAGTTTATAAAGATCATGAATAATTCACAAGAAATTGTTATTGATGAATGGGATATAAAACTAGATAAGAAATTAGCTGAATTAAAAACTTGTCAAGAATCAAATAGTTTAAAAACTTGTTCAGATTGTGATAAGTTTTTTGATTGTGAATTAAGAAAAAAATATGTAATTGCCGTTTATGAATCAATGAATAAAGGTGCTGGCGGTGGTTTTGAATTTTAATATAATTATAAAAAAAGAAAAGAGGTAAATAATGGAAGAATCTTGCAAAAATGTTTATATAACAACACCAATTTATTATGTAAATGATGTAGCTCATATTGGTCATGCATACACTACAATCATAGCTGATATGTTAGCTAGATATTCAAGATTAACAGGGTTAAATACTTTTCTTCTGACAGGAACTGATGAACATGGTCAAAAAATCTCTCAAAGTGCTGAACTAAGAGGAAAAACACCAAAAGAGTATGCAGATGAAATTTCTGGTAAATTTAGAGCTTTATGGGATGATTTTGATATTACTTATGATAAATTCATTAGAACAACAGATGAAGAACACAAACTTGGAGTTCAAAAAGCTTTTCAAACTATGTTTGATAAAGGTGATATTTACAAAGGTGAATATGAAGGTTTCTACTGTGTATCTTGTGAGACATTTTTTACTGAAAAACAACTAGTTGATGAACAATTTTGTCCTGATTGTGGAAGACCAACGTCTATTGTAAAAGAAGAGAGTTATTTCTTTAAATTATCAAAATATGAAGATAAATTAATCAAATGGTATGAAGAAAACGAAGATTGTATTCTACCAAGAGCTAAAAAAAATGAAATCACAAATTTTGTAAAAGGTGGATTAAGAGATTTATCAATTTCAAGAACTTCATTTGATTGGGGAGTTAAACTACCAGAATCAATGAATGAACCAAGACATGTAATGTATGTTTGGTTAGATGCTTTACTAAATTATATTACTGCACTTGGATATGGAACTGATGATAAAAATATGAATTTTTGGCCAGCGAATGTTCAATTAGTTGGAAAAGATATTTTAAGATTCCATGCTATTTATTGGCCAGCATTTTTGATGTCTTTAGATTTACCTCTTCCAAAACACATAGCAGCGCACGGTTGGTGGACAAGAGATGGTGAAAAAATGTCTAAATCAAAGGGTAATGTTGTAGATCCAAAAGCTGTTGCAGATGCTTATGGATTAGATGCATTTAGATATTTTATGTTAAGAGAAGTTCCCTTTGGACAAGATGGAGACTTTTCACAAAAAGCATTAATTGATAGAATTAATTCAGATTTAGGAAATGATTTAGGAAATCTATTAAATAGAATTTCAGGTATGAGTGGAAAATATTTTGATTACAAAGTAAGTTCTGTTGATGTTGAAAAATTCCATGCAAAAGAATTAGCTGAAGTAAATGCAATTTTAGAAAAGGTAGAAGCTTATATTTTTAATATGCAAATAAATAGATATCTAGAAGATTTATGGAAAGTATTAACAATTGCAAATAAAGCAATAAATGATTACGAACCATGGAATTTAATGAAAGATGGAAAAGATGATGAAGCTATGGCATTAGTAGCATTAATTACAAATATTATGGCTAAAGTTGCCCTCCTTTTAGATTCAGTTATGCCTGAAAAAATCGCAAAAATTGCTGAATCACTAGGTATGAAAATTGATACAGAATCTTATAACTCTTTAATAATAAATAAAAATTTATTACAAGATACAGTTATCACTAAAGTTGAGCAATTATTCCCAAGAATTGAAGAAGTTTTATTAGAACAACCAGCTTCTTCAGATATTTCAAAAACTGAATGTGAAACAAAAAAAGATAATAATAAAGAAGCAATTATTGAAGATGATAACTTAATTACAATTGATCAATTTTTCCAAACGACATTAAAAATTGGAACAATAGTTGAAGCAGTTGAAGTTCCAAAATCTGCAAAACTTCTAAAACTTCAAGTTGATCTAGGAGAAGGAAGAAATAGACAAATTCTAGCTGGAATCAAAGAGTATTATTCTGCAGAAGAATTAGTAGGAACACAAGCTTGTGTTGTTGCAAATTTAAAACCAGCAAAATTAATGGGAATGTTAAGTGAAGGTATGTTGATGGCTGCTCGTGATGAAAATGGTTTATCATTAATAAGACCAGAAGCACCTAGAAAATCTGGAACAAAAATAAGCTAGTGCAGATCTCATCTATTTTAGATATTGTTGATGGAAGTTTATTAAACTCTCCATCAATTTCTTTTATTTACTCAATCAAAACAAATGTGTTAAAAGTAAAAGAAGGTGACTTATTTATTGCAAAAGATTTAACTGAAATTGAATTAGCAATAAAAAATGGAGCTTTTGCAATACTTATTGAAAATAATGCACCAATAATTGATAATGAAATAGCTTGGATAAAAGTAAAAAATATTGATATAAGTATAATAAAATTAATTAGGTTTAAATTGGCTATAAAAAATTTGGAAGCATTTTACTGTGATAAAATCACTTATGATTTATTGAAAATTTATTCAACAAATTTTACAAAAAAAATTAGATTAATACCAAATAAGTTAGAAAATGTATTTAAATATATAGATGAAATTGATAATAATGACATTATTATTTCTTTAGATAAAGATATTTTAGATAAAATTTATCCTAATAATAAAAACTTTGAGTATATTAATAAATTGAGTAATATTGAAAATTTAATTGAACATTCTTTATTTGAAACTTCATTTTCTTATAAAAACATATTTTTTTCAAGACTAAAACTTTCAAGTTTATATATTTCAAAGTTTTTAGCTGTTTATAGTTTTTTAAATCAAAATATAGATTTTACTAAATTAAAATTATTTAATAACCTTAAACCTTTGTTTATTGATAGAAATTTAGATTTAGTAGAATTTGGCAAGAGTGATAAATTTATTATTTGTCAAAATAATAAAGATTTATATGAAAATGAAATTTCATATGTTAAGAAAAAATATAAGTATGCAAAAACTATTTTTATAAGCACTTATTATATTGAATATCTTTCAGAATATGAGCAAATAATTATAAATGATTTGGAAGAATTAAAACCTATATTAAGAAAACTTAAATTTAATGCAGTTTATATTATAGGTTTTAATTATAAAGAAATATATGAATATCTTATCAAATCTGAGAAAATATCAACTCTTTTTTAGAATTAATATACCATTCCAAAAGAGCTAATTACTTTTCCTAAAATTTCTAAATCATTTTTATTTAGAATCTGAGAAGGATAATCTTTATTATCTGAAATAATATCAAGTTTCCCATCTACTCTTCTTTGAATTCTTTTTACAAATAAACCATGATTTGTTGTAAAAGCGTAAATTCCATCCCTTGAAGCATCATTTTTAGTTTTATCAATAAATATTATATTATCACTATTAAGTGTAGGTTCCATAGAATCACCTATTACATTTATTGCATCAATATTTTTAAGATTCTCTTTTCCCCCTAACATATTTATAAAATATGGTGGTAAAGCTAAAGCTTCATAATTTTCATTTGCTTCATAAGCTCCTCCTCCTGCACTAACAGCCACTGATGGAAAATATTTAATCCAGTACTTATCTGTACTATCTACAAGAGAATCTGGATTTTGATCATATAAAAGCCAATTTATTGATATTTTCTTTTTTGCACAAAAATTTAATATATTGGAAAATGGTATTTTACCTCTATTTTTCATAGTCGCAAAATTAGCTTGACTTAATTCAAGAGAATTTGCAACATCTTTATCAAATACTTTTCCATATTGTCCATCTGCACTTAAAATGTCTTTTAATTTTTCAATGATTTCATCTACTATTAACATAATATCTCCTTCTAAATTAAATATTTCTAATTATATTACAAAATGAAATATTTTTCAAGTATTTCTAAAATATGTTATAGAATTTGAAATATTTAAAAAAAAAGGATACATTTTGGCAAAAAGAATAAGTAAAACTAAAAATAGTGTCATGAAAATTTTAAAAAAAATTGATATTTTTATTTATGAATTTGGTAATAAAATTTTATAGATAATGAAATTTATAAATTTAGCTAAATCAATTGCAGATATAAATGTTACTAAAGCAATTTTTATATATTATTACATTGATAATTACAAATTGTAATCATTTGGAGAATAATATGGAAATAAACTTAATCGCAGAATCAGTAAAGTTCATGTTCTTAGGGATGGGTGTAGTATTTGCATTCCTAACAATAATGATATTTGTATTAAAAGCACAAGGTGCAATCTTAACAAAATATTTTCCAGTAGAAAATAA
>JBGSBO010000012.1:0-38023 GCA_041730535.1 Minisyncoccia bacterium | reverse complement strand
TTCCCGTTGAAATAATTTTGCAGCTATATTCCTTTTCTCTTGTTGTTGCTCTGTTGTTAATTTTCTTGCATCTATTCTTTCATTTTTCATACTCAAATTATATCATAATATTACTGTATTTTATCGGTGGAGTAATAATATTTGAATCTTTAAACAAACGCCAAGAGAGAATTTATGCAAATAGTATTTCAGATATTGCTTTATTTTTACAAGAAATTTCAAAGCAGAATTATTTTATTGATGAAAGTGAAAAAATCTATAAAAAAGAAAAAAAACTCTATTTTATAATGATGTTTTTATTAATAATTTTTGGTTTAAATGGATATTTTGAAATTTGTTGTTTAGATAATGATTTTGTGGATATTATTTCTAGTTTATCTAAGCTTTTGTTGGGAATTGTGATTTTGACTTCACCTATTTTTTGGCTTCTTGCGAAATGGAATGAAAGAAAAATCCAAAGTGAAGTGAAGGAATAATTATGAAAAATAAAAACTACGATGTATATATGATTTTACAAGAGGATAAAAGTGAGTATATTTTAAAACATTTTGAAAAGGATTTTGAAGCAAGAGAGTTTGTGAAAAAACAGCTTGAAAATGATTTGAAAATTTTTTATTATCAAACAAATGATAAATTTTTTATGTTGGAAAAATATTTTGAATATAGAAAATATAGTTATAAAATTTTAAATGATGATTTTGATTGTGATGCTTATATTAAACATATTGCTCCAAGAGTTTTTGATTCTTTAGAACAAAATTCTATAAATAAAGGTTTTAAGATTTTTGAAAATAAAGAAGAAAAAAATCTTTTAAAAGATATTGAAAATTGTAAAATAATTGAAATATCTAATAGTGAAAAATTTATTGAAATAATTTATGAAAAAGATGAAGAAATAAAATATTTAACAATTGAGCAAATGTATGTTATTGGTTCAATGATTGGATTTATGACTTTTTTTAACTTTGATAATAAAAAAATAGAAGATGAAAAAAAATTAGTTTTTTTAGAAGATATAAAAACTATTATAAAAATCTTTCATTTAGAACAAAGTCAACAATATTATAGAAATGATTTAATAGAAATTATTTATAAAAATGAAGAGAATATCACTTGTTCTTATTGTCTTACTTTTGAAGAAGATTTGAATGATATTGTTGTAAATCCTAAAAAATATGAAAATATATTTTCCTTTAAAAGCGAGATTTTAGAAGATAAGAGGAAAACTCAACTGGATTATAGTTATTATGATGAATATTTTTGCCCAAAATATTTTGTAGATAAAGTTGATGAAAATAATAATATAAAAAGGGCTTGTTATGGGTATTATGATTTGGACTTTCCACTTTTTCTTTTTGATAAAAAACTAAGATTTGAGTTTGATGAAAATCTTGGAATAAAAGCCTATAATCTTTCATCTTTTGAATACCATCTTTTACCAGATATCGAAGTTTATAATTCTTTATCAAAAGAAGAAAAAGAGAAGTTGTATCATTTTCTAAGAATTGCGGAACTTTATATAAATGATTTGTATGTAAATAAAAAGTTTGATAATGAGATTTTTTTTGATACGGAAAGAAATCCTGAATTATTTGAAAAAATAGATGAAATAAAAGAAAAATTAGAGAAAAACCCGTGGGAAAAAAAGCTACTTTATTCAAATGCTGAACAAGGACATCAAGCAACGCAAGAGATTTTTTTATATTCAAAAGAAAATAAAACATTTTTATATTTTTTACAAACAGATTGGCTTAGTGATTGGGTAACAATAAAATATAACGATGATTTAAAAACTGAGTTGGAAGAGATTTTAAAATAAAAAGGAAATAGGGTGTATAAACTTTCAATAAATAAAGATTTATTTGAAAATATTTTATTAAAAAAAACTCTTATTTTAGAAAAAGAGAATACAAATTATTGGAAAAAAGAGCTTTTAGAAGCAACTTTAAAAGATGATAAATTAACTTATGAAATTAAACAATTTAAAAAGATAGTTATTACAAATGGTTTAGGAAATGATAAACCACAAATTGTAGTTGAATGTTTAAAAGTTGATTATTCCATTGAAAATGGAGTTTTTGAGTTTCATTTGGGAAAAATTTTAGAGCAAAAGAATATTTTACAAGTTAATATTTTAGAAGCCAATGATGAAAAAGATACTTTGATAAAACAGTTATTACAAGAAAAAGAAGAGTTGAAAAATATACTAAAAGAGATGAAAGATAAATTTAAAAATGACTAGAGAGAAACTCTAGTCATAAATAAAGAATAATTTAAAAACTATTTTACGATTTGATCAGCAATAGCTTGAATAGTAGCGTCATCAAGACCTTTTACTTGTCCAGCCATTAAACCTTTCATTGCTCCACCATAAGTTCCATCTTGGTAACCTTTTAATGCAGCTACAAATTCAGCTTTTGGCATATCTTTGATAATTTTAGATTTTCCTAAAGCAGCTTTTTCACCAGTTGCTCCATGACATCCTGCACATTTTGCGTAAGGGTTAGCAAAAGCAACACATGCTGTTAATAAAGATGCAGCGATAATAATTTTTTTCATGAATAATCCTTTTTTTTATAGTAATCTAATTGTAGTAAATTTTTCTTTAGATGTTATTGATTTTGGTCAATAAATTTAGATTTTTTATAAAGAATAACCAAAAGGTTATTCTTTATTTAGCTGTTAGCTCTTTTTTTAATTCTTCTTTGTTGATTTTATTTTTATCAGATGGAATAAGTGGTAAAGATTTTTTATAAATAATTTTTGAAGGTAACATATATGATGCTAAATGATTTTTTAATTCAAATAAAATTTCACTTGAACTTAACTCATTTTTACCTGTATATACTAAAACTATTTCCTCTTCAATCTCTTCATTCTCAATTGAGAAAACTGCACATTTTTCAATTTGTATAATATTTTTTTCAACAACTGATTCAATTTCAAAAGGATTTACTCTAAATCCTCTTGTTTTTATCATATCATCGTGTCTTGATACAAAGTAAAAATATCCTTCTTCATCTTTATAAACATAATCTCCAGTTTTTACGACAATTTCATCGCTTAATTGACCTTCAAGATTAATTACATTTTCTAAAATTTTGATTGATTTAAATCTTTGTTCTGTTTCTCTTGGAGCATTCCAGAAACCTTTGTAGATATATCCACCTCTATGGATTAATTCACCTACAACTCTTGGTGCACATTCATTTCCATTTTCATCAATAACATATAATTCAACATCAGGAATTGCTTTTCCAATAGATTCAGGTCTAATTTTTAATTGACTTGGATCTAAATAAGTTGATCTAAATGCTTCTGTTAAACCATGCATTGAATAGAATTTTGCACTTGAAAAATGTTTTTCAATATCTGTAATCATTTTAGCAGTTACATTTCCACCTGATGATGTAATTATTCTTACATTTTTTAATAACTGGGCACTTGGAAGTCTATGTGAATCTTCATCAAACATTTCTGTAATATTAATAGGCATGATTGGTAAAACCGTAACTTTATCATTTATAATATGATTAAAGAAATCACTTGGTAATACAAATCTATGTAATGCTGATGTTGCTCTTTTATATAAAGAACAGAAAATTTGATTTAATCCATAATCAAGATTAAAAATTAAAAGTCCTGAAATAATATCATCTTGCTCTAGGTGTAAATATTGAGATACTACACGTGCTGAATCTATTAAGTTTCTATGTGAAATTACAATTCCATTTGGTTTTCCACTTAAACCAAAAGAGTAAGTAATAACAGCGTTATCATGACCATTTACATCACAAAAATATGGTTTATTGTAGTATTTATAAATCTCTTCAAAAGATGGTAAATCTTTGTGACTTGTTTCATAAGAAATAATATGACCGTTAAATTTGATTTCTTCGATTGATTCAAGTTTGATTTTATCAGTTATGATACATTTTATATCACAATCACTTATTATATATTCAACTTGTTCTGGTTTAAGTAGTTTTGTTAGTGGAACCAATACATATTGTGTTGATAAAATCGCTAAAATCGCTACAACTTGGTCTATTCCTTTATTTGAATAAACACCAATTCTACTTCCTTTTGGTAAATCAAGTTCACTTAAATAATAAGCAATTTGATTTACTTTAGTAAAAAGTTCATTATATGTTAATTTTTCATTTCCAAAAACTAAAGCTAATTTTTGTGGGTTTGAGATATTTGCATCTTCTATTAATGTTCTAATACAATTTATTGACATTTTTTCCCCTTATTTTTGTGTTATACCAAGTGTCCAAATATCGTAATTTGAATCCATGATGATTGATGGATGAATATCTGAATTTAAAATCTTTTTATAAAAAAATGAAATAATATCCTCTGATTCATCAAAACTAAGCACTTTTGTAATTCCACCTGTTAATACAATTGATTTTAGTAGATTTAACTTTAATTTTATATATAAAGGATGAGCTTCTGAAACTTTGTATAAAACTAAGAAAATTGCCAGTTGCATTAAAATTCTTAAGCTTTTTTGGCTATCTTCATTGAAAATATTTTCTGTAACTTTTAAATGAGCCAATAATTCATAAACAAATTCATTGTTTTTAGCTGCAAAAATCAAAGACTCTTTTGATTTAAAAACCCCAAGTTTTTTAAATACAAGTCTGTCATATTCGTTATCTGTTACCATATTGTCATTTGATAAATCTTTTGAGTAGTGAATATCAGTTGTAGCTCCTCCAATATCAATTAAGATAAATGGATTTACAACAGCAAATTTACTATCTATAAAAGGCAAAGTTTTATTTACAATATATGGAGTTGAGAATATTTGATTTGAAGTTAAATCATACAGATGTTTAATATCTTCTTTTCCTTCAATATCAGCTTGGTAAAGGTTTGTTAAATATTGTTTTAAAGGCTCTTCAACAACATGAAGTTTGTTGTTTATGATATTTTCAACAACTACTAAATTTTGAATATTATCTTTTAAAAATTCAGTATCTTGACAAGATCCAGCAAATACGATATTTGAAAATCTTAAATTTCCTAAATAGTTAAATAATTTTTCATCAAATACATTATTTACACTATTAATCCCACCAACAACAATTACCACATCAATTAAATCACTTGGAATTGATGTAGTTTCAATATCTTGATATAAAACTGTATTAATAATATTAATTCCAGAGTTATAAGCAATATTTGTTGCAAATTTCAGTGAAAAAGAGTTAGTAATTCCAATAATTAAAGTTGTTAATCCACCATTTGCAGATGAACAAATAAACACTTCATCTTTTTTGAATTTAGAAATAGTATCAGAACATTTTGACAATAAATCATCATAAATATCTTTATTAAAATCCCTAAAATGTTGCTCAACTTGGTTGTTTGCACAAACTTTGAAATATGTACTTCCAACATCTATTAATAATTTATTTTGGCTCATTGCATAATTCCTATATCATGGATAATATCATTTACTATTGATGAAGCATCTTTGTTTAAGTCACATTGAGCTTTTTCATATTCAAAACATCTATCACTAATTGGAAGATTTCCTTTTTTAATGATTCTAATATTTTTATTTTTATCTCTTACAGTTACTACTTCATTGTGGTTAATAATATGTGGAGAGTATGGAACATCAATAATTCCTGATTTTATAGAGTTAAATACTTTTCTCCATAATGTGTCAGCTTTGTCATTAAACACAGCTTCCATAATTGACATTACTTCACTAGTTACTATCTCTTCTTCTTGTTCATCTGTAATATTTGGAATACCTTGTAACATTCTTAATGTATATTGTGTATTTGCAACAGTTTTTGCATTTGATTCACGTGTAGGAATACCAAAAGCTTCATCTCTTGTTTTTGTGATAATTTTATCAGCTCTAACCATTGAAGCAATTACAGTTGAAGTGTTGATTAGTGATTCTGAAAAATCTTTATTAGATGGAAATGCTCCCATCCATTGATGATAAACTAAATTAATCATAGCATCACCACATCCAATTTGTTCAGCATAATGTTTTGCCATTTTTCTTAAAACATTTGCAGTTACAATATCTTGAATCATTGAACCTGTTTGCGAAAATGAAACAGAAAAAGATTTAACTCCCTCTTCAAGAGATAAAAGCATTTCGCAAATTTGAATTACTATTGTAATACAAGGAGGTACAAGTGTCGCTGTTAATGGACCAAAAGATTCTCTGTTTATTGGCTCATTTAGTTTTGAATAATTAGCACAGATTCTTTCAACATATTTCCAATACATAAATGCTTTATCTAATGGGAAGTTTTTAGAGTAGGGTAAAAGATAAGTGATTGGCCCACCTTCGATTTCAAAAATACCAGAAGCTAATGCTGTCTCAATTAAAAGTCTAGCATCAGGAGTTCCATGTCTTAATGAAATTGGTTTATCAAAATGAGTCATCATTTTTCTAGATGTTCTATATCCATGATTTACAAGTGGATAACCATTCAACATATCAACTTCATTTTCTTCTGAAAGTTTTAGCATTTTTGCACTTGTTGCGTAGTCATTTAATCTTGTATTTGAATCAATTGTACAAGGTAAAACATCTACATTTACATCAACAAAAAACTCATAAAGTGAAAACATTTTTTTATAAGTAGGAAATCCACCTCTTGGCTGAACCAACATTTTCTTTTTATTTTTAAAGTGGTGTGAAATAAATAGGTTTTTTGAAGCGCCTTTTATAAACTCTTCAATTTCTGCAAAATCAAAATTATCTGCATATTTATTTTGAACAATGATGTTTCTTTCTTCTTGCAGTAAACTCAATTTCTCTCCTTTAGATATTTTTCTAATTCGTCAAGTCCAGTATTTAAATCAACTTGATGAAATACCAAATCAAAACCATAGTTTTTGAATTTTGGTACAATAACACTTGCATCACCTTCACCAACAGCTAAGTTTCCACCTAACATAAATACAACATCTTTTAAATTCTTGTATTTTGATTTTAATATTGGTAAATCTCTACACCATCCTTCAGCTTCACCATTTAGTGAAGAAATAAGTAAAACATCAGCATTTGTTTCAATAACTGCATCAATAAATTCTTCAAGGTATGTGTTAACACCTAGATTAAATACCTCAAATCCTCTTGCTTGTAATGATATATCAATGAGTCGATTAGCAACCACATGTATATCATTACCAACTACGCCTATAACTACTTTCATATTTTCTACCTAATATTTTAATGTTTTTGCACATAAAGGCTGTAATAATCTTATCTAAATTTTAGTAAAACTAATTCTATTATGTCCTCATTTTTATAGAAAAACCATATCTTTATAAGTAAGCAGATTTACTATTTAATAACTTAAATTTGTTTATAGTAAAAATTCGTTAAAATAATACCCTTAAAAATAATGTAACCATAGGATAAATTTATGAGTAAAAAAGATATTAAAAAAGTTGTGCTAGCTTACAGTGGTGGGCTTGATACTTCTATTATTTTAAAATGGCTTCAAGATGAATATAACGCTGAAGTTATCACTTTCACAGCTGATTTAGGTCAAGGTGAAGAAGTTGAACCTGCTCGAACTAAAGCAATAGCTTGTGGTATTAAACCTGAAAATGTATTTATATTAGATATTAAAGAAGAGTTTGTAAAAGATTATGTTTTCCCTATGTTTAGAGCAAATGCTATTTATGAGGGTGAGTATTTACTTGGAACTTCAATTGCACGTCCTTTAATTGCTAAAAAATTAATTGATATTGCAAACCAAACAGGAGCTGAGGCTGTAAGTCATGGAGCAACTGGAAAAGGAAATGACCAAGTAAGATTTGAACTTGGTGCACTTGCATTAAGACCTGATATTAAAGTTATTGCTCCTTGGAGAGAATGGGAATTAAATTCAAGAGAAAGTTTACTTGAATATGCAAAAAAGCATGGTATTGAAATTGCTCAAAAACATCTTGATAAAGATGGAAATCCAGCTGTTAGTCCATATTCTATGGATGCAAACTTATTACATATTTCTTATGAAGGATTACATTTAGAAAATCCAGCTAACGAACCTGAAGAATCTATGTGGTTATGGACAACAGCTCCTGAACTTGCACCTGATGAAGCTGAATACTTAACTTTAACATACAAAAATGGTGATCCAATTGCATTAAATGGTGTTGAAATGTCACCTGCTACATTATTAACTAAGTTAAATGAATATGGTAATAAACATGGTATTGGAAGAGTTGATATTGTTGAAAATAGATATGTTGGTATGAAGGCTCGTGGTTGTTATGAAACTCCAGGTGGAACTATCATGTTAAAAGCTCACAGAGCAATTGAATCTATTTGTTTAGATAGAGAAGCTGCGCACTTAAAAGATGAGTTAATGCCTAAATATGCTAAGTTAATTTACCAAGGATATTGGTTCTCACCTGAGAGAGAAATGCTTCAAGCAGCTATTGATGCAACTCAAAAAAATGTTGAAGGAACTGTAAAAGTTAAACTTTACAAAGGTAATGTTATGGTTGTTGGAAGAGAATCAATTAACTCTTTATATGATGACGCTTATTCTACTTTTGAAAAAGATGAAGTTTACAATCAAAAAGATGCTGAAGGATTTATTAGATTAAATGCTTTAAGATTTATCATTGCTGGTAAAAATAAAAATAGAAAATAATTTTTGATTTTTCTATTTTTATTGCAATTTTTTACCTCAGAAGATATAATAATTCAAAAAGCTAAGGAGAAAAGCTATGATTTTAAAATTTAAAGAGTTTTACCCAGAAATTCACCCATCAGCTTGGATTGCACCAAGTGCTGATTTAATCGGAAATATTGAAATTGGTAAAGATTCATCAATTTGGTTTGGTTGTGTTATTCGTTCAGATGTAAATGAAGTTAGAATTGGTAAAAATACAAACATCCAAGATTTATCATGTATTCATACAGATACAAATACAAAAACAATAATCGGAGATAATGTAACTATTGGACATAAAGTTATGCTTCATGGTTGTAAGATTGAAGATAATTGTTTAATAGGAATGAGTGCAACAATTCTTGATAATGCTATTATTGGTGAAGGAAGTATCGTTGGAGCAAATTCACTTGTAACTTCAGGAAAAGTTTTTCCACCAAGAAGTATGATTATGGGAAGTCCTGCTAAAGTAGTGAAGCAATTAACACAAGAAGATGTGGATAAATTAATTGCTCATGCGGCTCATTATGTAGAGTATAAAAATGATTATAGATAAATAATAGGTTTTTAAACCTATTATTTTATATTTGTTTATAGAACTCTTTAATATATTTTGATTCACCTAAAAAAACCAATAAATCATCTTTTTTTACTTGATAAAACGGATCAATTTGCATACTCCAAATACCACTTGTTTTATATGAAATAATTTTTAGATTTTTAAATTCTGATTCAATTTCAGAGATTTTTTTATATATAAAATTATCAGTAGCTACAAATTTTACCATTTTTATAGTATTACTAACATCTATTTCTTCAACTGTCATATTATCAATAAGTTTTTTCACAAGCATTCTTCCTGCGATTTTTTCAGGGTAAATAACTTTAAAAGCCCCTATTTTCGTCAAAATTTCACCATGTGTTGAATTTATAGCTTTTGCAATAATTGTTTTATTATTTAAATCTTTTAAAGCCATTACTGTTAAAATACTAGCTTCTATATTTTCACCAATACTTACTATTACTGTATTTAAATTATAAATTCCAATTTCTTCTAAAGCTGCTTTACTTGTGCTATCAATTACATACGCATTATCTACATATTCACTTATTTCTTGTACTTTTTTTTCATCATTATCAGCTGCAATTACTTTTACATCTAATCTTGATAAACTTTTTGCAATATAAAATCCAAATTTTCCTAAACCAATAACAGCTACTGTTTTCATATTATAATTTTTCCTACTGGGTATTTAAAATGTTTTGTTTTTGCTTTTCCAACTAAAATTAATCCAAAAGCAAATACACCTAATCTTCCTGCTATCATTAAAATAATTATGATACTTTTTCCAAAAGTATCAAATTGTTGAGATAAACTTAATATATCTCCATTTCCAGTTGATAGACCAACTGTTCCAAAAGCCGAAACTACTTCAAATAAAATCTTTATAAAAGGAAAATTTTGTGTTTCAACTAAAATCAAAACAGCAACAAGTACAAAAAATGAAGAAGAAATAATAATTGCCAAAGCTTTATTTATAACCTTTTGCTCTATTGTTCTTTTAAAAATACTTGGTTCTTGATTACTTTGTTTTAAAATATAAACTACCGTGATTATTAAAATAGCTACCGTAGTAATTTTCATACCACCAGCTGTACTTCCTTGTCCAGCTCCTATCATCATAAATAAAGTTGAGAAAAATAAAGAAGAGTCTTTTAATGAAGCGATATCAATACTATTAAATCCAGCTGTTCTAAAATTTATTGATAAAAAGAAAGCATTTAATATTTTTTCATAAAAACTCAATTCTCCAAAAGTTTTAGGATTATTCCATTCTATTGATAAAAACAAAACCATTGCAGAAACTATTAAAATAATTGTTCCATAAATCATAATTCTTGTATGAATAGTAAATCTTTTTGAGAATTTTCTATTTTCATAAATTTCAATCAAAACAAAATATCCCAAACCACCCAAAATTATTAAAAAACAAATAGTAACTAAAGAAATCGTATCACTTTTATATCCCATTAAACCATCAGTAAAAAGTGAAAATCCTGCATTATTAAAAGCACTTATACTATGAAATATCCCTAACCAAAGAGCATCAATAAATTCATATTTTCCTAAAAATTGAATTGTTAAAATAACTGCTCCAACAAATTCTATAAATAATACAAAAACTAAAATCCTTTTTGCAAAACCTCCAACATGAAGAGTTGGCAAATCTAAAGATTGTTTCATTGCCCTTTTTTCATCAATATTCAATTTTTGTTTAATAAATACAAAAAAGATTATTACCAAAGACATATATCCAATTCCACCCATTTGAATAAGTGCTAAAATAATAAATTCTCCCAAAAAAGTAAAATTTTCTGAAGTGCTTGTTACTATTAATCCTGTTACACAAGTAGCACTTGCCGCTGTAAATATTGCATCTATAAATTTCAATTCCCCAATATGACAAATAGGTAAAGATAAAAATATAGCTCCAATAAAAATAATTAAAATATAACCTAAAAAGATTGATCTTACATATCTATGTTCCATAATTTTTACAATTCTTGATTAGAAGAAAATCTATAACCAATACCTGATTCTGTTTTGATATATTTTGGTCTTGTTGAATTTTCTTCAATTTTTTTTCTTAAAGTATTTACATAAGTTCTTAAATATTGCATCTCATTTTGATAACCTGTTCCCCAAACTTCTTGAAGAATCTGTTTATGGGTTAATGTTTTGTTTTGATGTAATATAAAATATTTTAATAACTCGTACTCAATAGGTGTTAATTTTAATTTTTCATCTTTTAAAAAAATATCCCGTGAAGTTATGTCAAGCTCTATTTCCCCACAAATAAATCTATTTGAAGAATCAACTTCTACACTTAAAGTTCTTCTTAAAGTTGCTCTAATTCTTGCTAATAACTCATTTACAGAAAAAGGTTTTGTAATATAATCATCAGCTCCTGCATCCAAAGCTAAAACTATCTCTTTTTCATCATGTCTGGCAGTTAAAACTATAATTGGAACTTTTGAAATCTCTCTTATTTGTTTTATTAAATCTTTTCCATCACCATCAGGTAAACCTAAATCTACTATTAATAAATTTGGATTATGACTTAAAAACATCAGCAAAGCATTTTTTTTATTTTCACTTGAAATATAATCAAATTCATACTCTTTAAAAGTAATTTCTAGTAACTTTTTAACTGATATATCATCTTCAATAATTTGTATTAAATGTTGTTTCATAACAATTTTGCTCTCTTTACAATTGGTAGGTCTATTTCTATTAAAATTCCATTATCTTGAGAAATTGCTCTTATTTCACCATTGTGAAGTTTTACAATACTTTTACAAATAGCCAATCCAATTCCACTTCCTGAGATATCATTTGTATCTTCAAATCTATAAAATTTATCAAAAATATTTTTTATTTTCTTTTTATCAATATATTCTGTTTCATTAAAAATTTTGATTTTAATAAAATTGTTTAAATTTATTATTTCAAAATAGATTTTTGTTTGAGTTTTTGAGTATTTAAAGGCATTATCAAGTAAATTCACAATTAATTGTGTCAAAAGAGTATTATCACCCCAAAATAGACTAAGTTCATCGATTTTTATTTCAAGTTTTTCATCATTTTGGACTTGGGAAAATTCATTTAAAGCAACTCCCACAATATCCTCAAAATCACACCATTCTAGTTTTAAATCGATTTTTCCACTTGATAATCTTGTACTATCTAAAATATTTGTAATAAGTCTTTTCATTCTCAAAGATGCATAATTTATATCTTCATAAAGATTATATTTACTTTTTCCATCAAGATTATCATTTGATAATATCAAATTTATACTTCCATGAATTGTAGAAAGTGGAGTTCGTAAATCGTGAGAAATAATATGTAATAAACTCTCTCGGAGTTCATTTTGTTTTGTTTGTGTATTTAGATTTTTTGCTTGAATAGTAATAATCCAACCAACAATTCCAAATATAAAAAAACTCCAAACATAAAGTTCATTATGAACTGAAAAACTATAAAGTGGTGGGATATATAAAAAATTCAAAAAAATTACACTTAAAAAAGTCATAAAAAAAGTAGCTTTAATATTCCCATGAATTGCCACAACAATAACAGGAATTATATGTATCAAAGTGATATTTATAATATCTAAATGATCTCTAAATATATGGCTAATAAATGTGATTATTAGTAATATTCCCAAAGCCTTTAATATATAGTTATATTGTTTATATTTAATTAAAAAATTTTCCATTTTAGACTTTTGTTAGTTTAATTAATAAAATCAAAATCAATAAACTTAAGATACTTAGCATAATAATATCAGAAATGGACATCATACTCTCCTATGAGATATTTTGTCCATTATATTAGAAATTTTGTAAAGACATAATCAAGATTTTATAAATAATATCAAGATTTTATAAAGAAAATTATCTGTTTTTACTATACTCTTCTTGAAGTTTAGAATATAAATCATCAAACCCTACATCATCCATTTTTTCTAGCAGTTCAACCATTACAACATTGTCTTCATTTCCATTCCAAATTTTGATGTAAGAACCTTCTTTATATCCATTATCTTGTCTAAATTGATTTAAACAATTTTTCCCAATATAAAGTTTTTGTAACCACATAAAAGATAAGCCAGAAATCTTACAACATCTAAAAAACTGATCAATAAATCTTTCTATTCCACTAAAAGATGGCATATTTCCAGTATCAATCGCTAAAGAAATATAAGATAATTTTTCAGCCTCTTTTACCATTAAATTAACATCTATTTCTTCAAATATGTCATAAATACAATGAGTATTTACCAAAGAAACAGCTTTTGGAACATTTGTTTCTTGTAAAATATAAGACATTAAAAAATGCCAAATATCCACAAGTTCAACATGAATATTGTTCATATCAGGATCTGAGTTGATATTTTTCCAATGTTTCCAAGGAGTTGATTCAATAAGCTCAGCAACTTCCATATGAATACATCTAAGCCAATTTATCTCTTTTCCAAATTTATTTGAACCTAGTTCCCAATTTTTACCATTTGTTGAGTCATTTAATTTTTTTTGTAATAAAAACATCTCTTCAAGTTTATGAGGAAACGATGAAACCTCTTCAAGAAGTGAAGCCAAAGGTAAACACTCTTCAATAACATTATCCAAAGATGAATTTGTAGGTAATAACTCTTTTTCACCTTTTAATAAATGTAAAAGTAATGAAACTACATAAGGAACATCATTTTTTTCTTCCCAATTTAAAACATCATTAGATGTAACACCTGCATAATGCATAAAATCCTCAATACTTAAAAAACCTAATGATTTAATACTCTCTTTAAAATCTTTATATAACAAATTTAACTCCTGTTTAATGGTAATTGTATAACAAACTTTGTACCAGTTTTTGTATTAAATACATCAATTTTTCCCAAACTATGTTGTTCTATAATTGTTTTACTCATATACAAGCCTAAACCTGTTCCATTTTTGTTTGTTTTTGTTGAGAAATATGGATCAAAAATCTTTTCAAGAACTTTTTCCTTTATTCCACCTGCATTATCTTCAAATTCTACAAATAATTTATCATCTTTTTCATATGTAAAAATATTTATTTGCCTATCTTGTGTATCTCTTTCTATCATAGCATCACAAGAATTTTTTGCTAGATTAATAAAAACTTGAACTATTTCATTTAAGTAAATTTGAATTTCTGAATTAGAATCATTTTTGTATTTTACACTTATAGAATTTAGTTTAAATAAATATGATAAAAAATCTATAGATTTATCTATAACATTTTTTATATGGACTTCTTCTTTTCTCTTATTTGGTTTAAAATAATCTCTAAAATCATCAATTGTTTTTGACATATATTCCAACTGTTTTGTAACTTCAAAAACCACATCATCAAGCATTTCATCTGAAATTTCACCTTTTATCATTTTTAAAAGAGGTAATTTTTGAATTAAAATTGATATAGCTTGTAATGGCTGTCGCCATTGATGAGCAATCATTGAAATCATTTCACCTAAAGCTGCTGATTTTGACTGTTCAACTAATAAATTTTGTTGATTTTTTAATTCTTTTTGGGAAGTAATATCTTCTGTAATAGCATCATAACTAATAATATTTCCAGCATCATCAAAAGTTGGATGAATTGTAGTTTTAACCCAATAAAATTCACCATTTTTTTTTCTATTTTTAATTTCACCTTGCCACATATTTGCTGATTTTATAGTTTTCCATAAATCTTCAAATAACTCTTTTGGCATATCTGGATGTCTTATTATATTATGGGATTTTCCTAGTAATTCATATGCTTCATATCCAGATATTTTACAAAAAGCACTTGATACACTAGTAATCGTTCCTTTTATATCAGTTCTTGACATAATCACATATTTATCAACAATATCAATAGATTTATTTAAAGCATTTTCAACTTGAACTATAGATTTTGCATAAATATCTAATATACTTGAAAAAATCTTTTCAAAATAAAAATTGATTTTTTCAAATAATTCAAAGTTTTGAAGCTGCATTTTAAAAGCAAAATCAATTAATGATTCTTTAAATGCAGAAAAAAGTGTAAAAAGTTCATTTACTCTTAAATTTTGTTTCTTTAAATATTTTAAAAAATCCATAACCACAGGACAATTTTGCGTTTTTTCATCATTTTTAATAACTAAAAGATAGTGTTCAAGAAAACCAAAAGAGTATCTTTTTACAAGTAAATCTTCATTTATTGAGTAAGTACGTATTATTTTTATAACTCTAGAAGAACTAATCCATGTTCTAATAATAGCTATTTTATTTTTTTCAATCTTCTCAATAAATTTATCCAATTAGATATATCCTATACTACTTAAAGTTTTTCAGTGTAAAAAAATTACAATCATCACCACTTGATCTTTTTACTGCAATTGAAGGAATCAATTGAGATTTAAAACCATAGGCTTTACATCCATGTGGTTTTCCAGCTTCCCAAGTAACGAAATAATAAACACACTTTTGACAAATTATTCTTTTTTCCATCTTCTTACTTCTATTTTATATTTCAACTTTACTTTGTATAGCTTTTGAAAGAGATAAAATATCTACATTTTCTAAACTAACACCTGTTGGAACACCTTGTGCAATTTTTGTAAATTTAATTTGGTGGTTTTTTAGTTTATCTTCAATAAATAAAATAAATGCGTCATTTGCAATAGAAGGAGTTATTGCAAATAAAATATTGCTAACTTCATTGTCTACTACAAATTTATTTAAAGCATCAATCATATCTTGATCCAACTCTTCAATAACAAAATATTTTCCATCAAATTGATTTGAATCTTCAATTACAAAAATATCTTTTGCACTTTGAACAATACAAAGTTTTGTATTATCCCTTGATTCATCTAAACAAAACTCACAAATCTCATGCTCACTCATAGAGCCACATCTTGAACATTTTGTGATATTTTTTAGAGCATTTTCAATACTATGGGCAATTTTAATTCCACAGTAATTGTCATTCATAACAATATGATAAGCAAGTCTAAGGGCTGATTTTTTTCCAATAGTAGGTAATGATTCAAACGCTTCAACAAGTTCGTAAAATTTTTCTAATCCTTTATTCATGGGTGGATTATATCTAAGATTTATCAATTTTTAGATAAAATCGCGCCTTACAATAATTCAAATATTTTTTAAGGGGATATAAATTGACTGAGATAGATTATTATGAATTACTAGAAGTTAGTAAAAGTTCAGATAAAAGCACAATTAAAAAAGCTTATAGACAAATGGCTATGAAATATCATCCTGATAAAAATCCAGGGGATAATGAAGCTGAAGAAAGATTCAAAGCCATAAATGAAGCTTATCAAGTATTAAGTGATGAACAAAAAAGAGCTATTTATGATAGACATGGAAAAGCAGGACTTGAAGGTCATGGTCAAAGAGGTGGTGGATTTTCTGGTGGTTTTGAGGATTTAGGTTCTGTTTTTGAAGAAATGTTTGGAAGTGCTTTTGGTGGTGGCTCACGTGGAAGAAAACAAAAAAAATCATATAACTACAATCTTGATGTAACAATTGAAGTTAAACTTGAATTTAATGAAGCCGTTTTTGGTTGTAAAAAAGAGATAAATTATAAATATAAAACAGCTTGTAAATCTTGTTCTGGAACTGGAGCAAAAGATGGAAAATTAGCAACTTGTACAACTTGTAACGGACACGGTCAAGTTCACGCAAGACAAGGATTTATGACTTTTGCTCAAACTTGCCCAAAATGTGGTGGAACTGGACAAGCAGCAGCAGCTTCTTGTAAATCATGTGGTGGAACTGGATATGATGAAGTAAAAGAGACTTTTAAAGTTGATATTCCTGAGGGTGTAAATGATGGAATGAGAATCAGAGTTTCTCATAAAGGAAATATTGCCCCTGATGGTTCACGTGGTGATTTATACTTACAAGTTAAAGTAAAAGAAGATGCTCACTTTGTAAGACATGATGATGATATTTATTTTGAAGCTCCAATATTCTTTACACAAGTGGCACTTGGTGGTAAAATCACAGTTCCAGGTCTTAGAGGCAAATTAGAACTTGAAATTCCAAAAAATGCAAAAGATAAACAACAATTTACTTTCAAAAGCGAAGGTGTAAAATCTGTTCAAGGTTATGGAAAAGGAGATTTAGTTGTACAAATTAAAATTGAATATCCAAAAGCATTAACCGAAGAACAAACACAACTATTAGAAAAACTTCAAGAAAGTTTTGGAATAGAAAGTAAACCCCATGAAAAAAACTTTGAAAATATGTTTGACAAAGTTAAAAAGTGGTTTTCATAAATTTTTAAATAACAAAAAAGGAAGAAAAAATGAACAAGTCATATTTAGAAACGATGCCTGATAATAATGGTTTCTTTGGAAAATTTGGAGGTTCATTTATTCCTCCTGTTTTGGAAAAACCTTTTGCTGAAATCACGAAAGCTTATCTTGAGTTAAAAAACTCTCCTAAATTTATTGAAGAGTTAAAATATGTTAGAAAACATTATCAAGGACGACCTACTCCTATTTCATTTGCAAAAAATCTTAGTGAATATTGTGGTGGAGCAAAAATTTATCTAAAAAGAGAAGATTTAAATCACACAGGTGCTCATAAATTAAATCACTGTATGGCTGAAGTTATTTTAGCAAAGTATCTTGGAAAGAAAAAAGTAATCGCAGAAACAGGAGCTGGTCAACACGGTGTTGCTTTAGCAACTGCAGCTGCATATTTTGGTTTAGAGTGTGAAATTCATATGGGTGAAGTTGATATAAAAAAAGAGCATCCAAATGTTGTTAGAATGAAAATACTTGGGGCTAAAGTTATTCCTGCAACCCATGGACTTAAAACTTTAAAAGAAGCTGTTGATTCAGCTTTTGAAGCATATCTAAAAGACACAGATAATTCTATTTATTGTATTGGTTCAGTTGTTGGTCCGCATCCTTTTCCTATGATGGTAAGAGATTTTCAAAGTATTATAGGTTTAGAAGCAAAAGAACAATTTTTAGAGCATGAAAATAAACTTCCTGATATTGTAACTGCTTGTATTGGAGGTGGTTCTAATGCTATGGGAATTTTTGCTGGATTTATTGATGAAAAACAAGTTGAACTTTATGGTGTTGAACCTATGGGAAAAGGTAATAAAATAGGAGAACATTCAGCATCTTTAACTTATGGAGAAGAAGGAATCATGCATGGATTTAACTCTATTATGTTAAAGGATATTGAAGGAAATCCAGCTCCTGTTTATTCTATTGGAAGTGGAATTGATTATCCTAGCGTTGGTCCTGAACATGCTTATTTAAAAGAAAGTGGTAGAACAAAAGTTGGACTTTGTAATGATATTGAAGCTGTTGATGCTTTTTATAAACTATCACAACTTGAGGGAATTATTCCAGCACTTGAATCGGCTCATGCTGTTGGTTTTGCTATGAAACTTGCTCGAACACTTCCAAAAGACAAAACTATATTAGTTAACTTAAGTGGACGTGGTGATAAAGATATTGATTTTGTAATAGAGAATTACCCTATTCCAAATGCTAAATTTTAAATAAAAGGAAATTAGGTATGAAACTAGAATATGCAGGATTAAAACCAATTATTAACGAACATGGAATATCTTTTAAAGATGGGAAAGAAGATAAGTTTATATATCTAGGATTTGCAGTTGATATTTTAAATGCAATTGATCATACTTATGAACAAAAAAGAAAATATTCTCATCAAATAAATGCCAAACCTTTAAGTTCAAATGAAATAGTTGATATTTTATTAAAATATCATCCAGATTTAGAAATTATTATGCAAAATGAGATGGAATCCTATTTACATCATTTAAATGAAGAAGAAAAAATAGTTGAAAATAGAACTCATTTATCAGAACTTGAAAAAAAAACTTATCTTTCAAACTTACAAATTATGAGAAATTATAAAATACAAAGAGCAAAAAATAAAATATTTTATTTTCATTGTATTGAAACTGTTGTAGAAACAATTTTAAAATATAAAATAAAAGAGTTAGATACTCCTTTTAATGAAAGATTCTGGCATATTTTACAAACAATAGAAGGAAATTTATCAAATCATAAAATTACTTCAACTTTAAAAATAACAAAAGAAGAAGAGTCTTTAAAAGCTATGCTTATGATTAATATATTTTAAAATATCAAAATTGTTTGATTATATTTTTATTAATATTTTCAAACTCTTGATATTTATAAAGTAATTCTTGGTATTTTAGATTGTAATCATTGTATAAAAAAGAGTAATCATTTTTTTCATCTTTATATTTATCATAACCTTTTTTAGAACTATTTGATAAAGAACTTATAAAATTAAAAGAGTTTACCGCAGTCAATATTTCATCTAACCTATCTTGTGATATTACATCTGTTGATTTACTATTTTGATTATTAATTTTATTTGTAAATGAACTAAATAATAAATCTGATAAAGAGTTATTTTTTAAAGATAAAAACATATTTTTATCTTCATATCTATCAGCCAAATATGAAAAACCTAAATTAAAAGCTTGTCCTAAAACTGTTTTAAATAAAGCTTTTGATAAGTAATCATCATTTGAAAAAAGTGTTGAGAGTCTAAGATTTTTTGCCATATTTTTATCATCTTCATTTTTGAATAAAGTATCAATCTCTTCTAAAGTAATACCTTTTATATTTTCATATGTTAAAACATCTGTTTTAGCTGTAGTTGAAACTTCTTTATTAGTCACTAAAGTACTTATAAATGATGTTAAAGTATTATTTTGTGTACTAGTTACAGTGTCTTGGAAAGTGGCTCTTATTGCATTTATATTTGAAGTTATCATAATAAAACCTTTTTATAAAAATAGTTAATCTCATCATTTAAAAATCTTTTACAATAACTGTTACCTAAAAAACTAAATTGCATCTATTTCTTTTAATGTATCAATAAAAGCTTTTACACTATCATCAAATGATTTATCATTTTGAAATACTATAAGATTTCTAGCTTCAATTTTATCATATTTTCTCTCTAATCGTTTTTCAATCTCCTTAATATTTTCTCTTCCTCTTTTGATGAGTCTTCGTTTTAATTCAGTATCATTTAGGGTAATATTTATTACATAAACTTTATCAAAATTCTTTTCAAAATCTGATATTTTAGATCTTGAAATAGAAATAATATTTGTTTTATTTTTTATTGAATCTTTTGAAATTCCATATAAATTATTGTGTGCGTCCCAGTAAGAGATAAAAAAATCATTTTCTTTTAAAATTTCAAAAGCAGAATCTTCTAAAAAAAAGTTTTTTTCACTTTTATCTGGTTTTCTAGTAATATAACGTCTTATAAAATTAAATTTTTTCTTTAACTCTTTTTTTGCTTCTTTTATTAAAGTGTCTTTTCCAACACCACTTGCACCAACAATCAATATTACTTTTGTTTCCATAATATCTTTTAAATCAAATAATCTCTCTTTAATTATTGGTTTATCATATTTTTTAACCAAATTTTTCCTTTATACTTATCTATACTAGTTAAACGCATAGAAGTATAAGGAAGGATAATTACAGATAGATTACAACTTGTATATACAATTTAAAGCCCTTAAATAGGGCTTTAAATAATTATTTTCATAAAGATAAGCTTTGTTAGGATTTGTAGCAATTATTTAAGATTAATTACAATCTTCTTTTTTAGATAGTTTTTTTAATTCATTACAAGAAAAACCAGCTTGTTTTCTAGCTTCAAAGTTTAAATCCATTTTTCTAGAAGTTGAACCTGGAAAAACTTCTTCAATAATTTGTAAATATGTAGGTTCTGGTTCAAGATTTAATCTGGTACATTCATATTTAAACCAAATATCACCTTTTTTCACATGGTCAACTTCTTCTTTAAGAATAATTGCTAAAACATCTAATAATTTTAAATTAAAAGCATCTCTATTAGACTTTAACTTTTCCATAATTTTTGGATTTTGATCAAGTCCATTTGCTTCAAGATATCTAGGAACCGCAGCCATTCTTCGTAAAAATTCAGGAGTTACTTCCATAGCTTCAAATAAATTTTTATGTACAGGGAAGTCTCCATATTTTCCATCAAGTTCGAAAAGTAATTTTTCAAGCATTAAAAAATGTCTTATTTCATCATCTGCTACTTCTAACCAATCTTTATAATATTTAATTGGCATATTTTTATACCGAAGTGCTGCGTCTAAGGCTAAATCAATTGCTGAGTACTCAATATGGAGTATTGTATGCACTAAATATTTTTTACCTTCAATTGTATTAAAATTCTTAATTTTAGGTAAATCAGTAGGTTTTACAATTTGTAAAAATGAGAAATACGAAGGTTTATTTAAAGTATAAGGTTCATAAGAATCATTAAATGTAAAATCATTATTTAGGAATTTTTCATAAAAAATCCTAAATTTCTGAATTTTATATTTTGGCTCACTTGTTAATAAAATTTCCTCAAGTGTAATAAAATAATCCATAAATAACCTCTTTTTTGATATAATCGAACAATTTTAGCAAAGTAAGGTTTAAAATGGATATAAAAGTACAAGCGATGGGTGATTATCAAACAAATTGTTATATTTTTACAATTGATGGTAAAGATATTATTATCGATCCAGGAGTAAATGCTCTTAGATGGATTGATTCAAAAGTAACTAATCCCCTTGCAATTTTAAATACCCATGGACATTTTGATCATGTATGGTCAAACCAAGAAGTAAAAGATAAATACAATATAAAAATATACACTCCAAAAGATGATGATTTTATGTTAAAAAAAGACCCTTATGGATTAGGTATGCCTCCATCAACTGCTGATGTATTAATACAACCTGATGAGGAAATTGAAATAGAAGGAATAAAAATAAAATTCCATCATTTTCCAGGTCATACTCCTGGATGTTCTGCCATACAAATAAACGAACATTTATTTACAGGTGATTTTATATTTAAAGGAACTATTGGAAGATTTGACTTTCCAAATTCAAATGCTACGTTAATGAAACGAAGTTTAAATAAAATATTACAATGGAAAAAAGATTTTCATATTTATCCAGGACATGGTGATAAAACAACCTTAAAAAGTGAAATCCAAACACTTAAACAATGGGAAAGACATATTTAACAAAGGTTTTGTGAAATGAATTTATCTTGTGAAACGATAATAAGAGAAAATGAAAAACTAAAATTAACAGATTTAGAAAAGAGCTCTTTAAATATATTTGAATATTTAAAATTGCATCACAATATTAATTTTTTAGTTATTAATATTAAAAAAAATGATTTATTAGAAAATATTTTTACACATGATGATGGTGAGTTTGAATATCTTACGAACACATTATCTTTTAAACAAAACAAAAATACTGATATAATATTTAACTTTTTATCTAAAGATGAAGAATTTCATCAATCAATTAAAAATGACTTAGTAAATATTCATATGTCTTTACAAATTTTTTCCCAATCATTATTTAATAAATATATGGAAAAAACTTTAAATGAAATCTCATTAATAGACCACGTTACTGGCTCTTATAATCGTTCTTATTTAGATAACTATGTCTCAAATTTACTTAGTTTATCAAATAGAGAACAAAAAAAATTGCTTTTATCAAAGTAGGAATAGATCAATTTAAAGCTGTAATTGATGAATTTGATTATGAAGTTGGAGATAAAGTTTTAAGATCTCTTGCTTGTAGTTTAAAAGGAAGCGTTAGGGAATCAGATATTGTTATAAAAATTTCAAATGATGAATTTTTAGTTATTTTATTAAACATTATTAATGAAAGTAATGCCATAATAATATCGGAAAAATTAATTAATAATTTTAGTAAAGAAAAGGTTATTATTAATGAAAATACTAAACAAACCCTTATGAAAACAATTTGTAGTGGTATTTCAATATATCCTGATAATGCAACAAACATAGACGAAATAATAAAGAAATCTGATATTGCTCTATATGAAGCTAGAAATAGAGGTAGAAATCAGATTTATTTATTTAATGAAGAAGATACAAATAAAATAGATTTTTTTTAGGTAGGAAATATGAAAAATAAAATTCTTGAATTAATAAAATCATCAGCAACATCACAAGATGATTATCAATCTTTAGTTAGTATTTTTAACTTACATGACCAACTTCAATATGCTACAAATATTAAACAAGCAGCTGAAGATATTTATACATGGCTAAATAAAGAGTTTAAAGTAGATAATCTTACTTTTTCATTATTTGATATGAATAAAAATGAAAAAGAAGAGATTTTATCTAAAGGAGAAGAATTTTATTTAGATGATGATTTATCACATTTTTTTATTATTAATACTCATACAAATTTAAATGCTATAGTCTCTTTTTGTGCAACATCAAAAGTACATTTTAAAATTATTGAAGAAAAATATAATACAATTGAAGCTGCTTTTTTACAAGTTTCAGCAATGATTCAAAGCTGTATTTTAAAGAAAAATTTTATTGATTCTTCATCATTGGATTCTGTTACAAATGTTTATAATAGAAATTATTTAATAGAAAATTTAACAACTCATCTTAGACTTTCAAATAATAAGCAAGATAAAATTTATTTTTTAATGGTGGGAATTGATCATTTTAAAGCTGTAATTGATGAGTTTGACTATGATATTGCAGATAAAGTATTGATTGAGCTAGCAAAGGTAATTCACTCAAATATAAATGAATTTGATATGGTTGGAAGATTAAATGGTGATGAATTTTTAGTATCAATATTAAATAATACAAATGAATACCAAGCAAGTGAACTTGCAAAAAAGATTATTTCAGATTTTGCTGAGATATCTATTTTAGTTAATGAAGAAAGAAAACAATCGCTTAAAAAAACTATTTGTATAGGATTTGAAGTTTATAAATTAAATACAAATATAACAATTACCGACTGTATCAAAAATGCTGATATTGCACTTTATGAAGCGAAAAACAAAGGTAGAAGTCAATTATTCAAATTTAGTGAACTAAGTGATGAAGATACTATAGATTTATTTTAAATCTATAGTGTTATATTTTCTATAAAACTTTTCTAGCTTTTACATAAACTCTTTTAGGAGCGGGATACCCTTCCACTGTTTTTGTTTTATCATTTTCATCTAAAAAATCTTCTAAACTTTGATCAAATGACCATGGAGTTTTTCTTTGTTCTTCTGATGTTGTAACTGTAGTTGCAAGAACTTCAATATCTTCAAACCCTGCTCTTTCAAGCCAATTTTTTAAAGCTGGAATTGTTGGAATAAAATATATATTTGGTATTTTTGAATATCTTTTATTTGGAGTTAAACATAACTCTTCTTCCCCATCTATCATAAAAGTATCTATTAAAATTTCACCTTTATTATTAAGTCCCCTTGCAAGTGATTTTAAAGTTCCAACAGGATCAGCTCTATGATATAAAACACCTAACATAAAGATAAAATCAAATTTATGATTATAAAATTCTAGATGCTCAACACCTAACATTTCATATACAATATCTGATTTAACAAAGTGATTAACAAATTCAAATTGATGTAAAGTCAATGGTGATGGGTCAAAACCTATTAATTTTCTTGGTTTATCTTCAAGCATTCTAAACATATAATAACCATTGTTACAACCAATATCTGCTACTACTTTATCTTTTAAATTAAAGTGCGGTCGTATAAGATTATATTTGATATTACTTTGCCATTCACTATCAATTTCTAAGCCAAAAATATTAAAAGGTCCCTTTCTCCAAGGAATTAATTTTTTTGCAGCATCTATTATTAAATCAAACTCTTGGGAAGTTAAATCTTCTTTTTTTCCTACACTAAACCAATCACCATAATCAATAGATAAATTTGATTTTTCTATTTGTGACAACTTTTGGATTTGTTCATACCAAGGTTGAACATTTTTCCATTCTCTGCATTCGTTTTTTTTATTTTGTAATGTTTCTAAATTCATGGCGTAATTATAGATGTTTTAGGTGAAATTTTGTCTTAAATCAATAAAAAACAAACTTATCTTTGGTTATACTTGCAAATATAAAATAAAAATGAACATAAATTAATATTTCGTTAACGTGTTATTAACTACATATTAATATAATTCATTTTAAATTATTAATATAAAGGATTTTTTTTGAAATTTTCAAATGTCTTATTCTCTTTTAAGACAACATTAATTTTGCTTGCTATTTTAGCAATCGGAGCTGGCTGTGCCACGTTTATTGAAAATGATTTTGGTACATCATCAGCTAGAGTTTTAGTTTATAATACTATTTGGTATGAAACTGTTCTTACATTAACAACTATAAACTTAATTGGAATAATAATTAGATTTAAAATGTGGAAAAGTAGAGCTAAATTTATTTTCCATTCTTCTTTTGTAATTATTTTAATTGGTGCTGGAATCACAAGATATGTTGGGTATGAAGGAATTATGCAAATACCTGAAGGTACTGTTGAAAATAAAATGATTTCAGGAGAACCATACTTACAAGTAACTATTCAAGATGGAGATAAAGTATATTATCAAGAGTATCAAAAAGAGTTTACTTCTTTTCTTTCTAGTGTAAATAATTTTTCTCATAAAGTTTTATTTGGTGATAAATCAGTAGATATAAATTATAAAAATTTTATTTTTGCAAAAAAAGATACTGCAAGAATGGGTTTATTAGTTGTTGATGTTACGATTGATGGAAAAACACAAGAGATAAAACTTCCAGGATTAAGGGGTCAAAAAGGTGTTGAAAGAGATTTAATATTTGATAATGTTATTGTAAAACTAGAATATGGTTCAAAAATCGTTTCTCTTCCTTTTTCTATTAAATTAAATGACTTCCAATTGGATAGATATCCAGGAAGTATGTCTCCATCTTCTTACGCTTCGGAAGTTACTGTTATGAAAGAAAATGGACAATCTTATGATTATAGAATTTTTATGAATAGAACATTAAGCGAAGGAAACTTCTTATTTTTCCAAAGTTCATATTTCCCAGATGAAACAGGAACAGTTTTATCTGTAAATAATGACCCTGGAAAATGGCCTACATATTTAGGGTATTTCTTACTTACTCTTGGTTTAATGTTAAATTTCTTTGATAAAAAATCAAGATTTAGAAAATTAAGTAATTTTGTAGCTACTAAAAATATAGCTTCAATTGTTGTAGCCTTATCGTTAGCATTTGCTTCAACTTCATTACAAGCAGCCGATGAAAAACAAGCTGTTGATAATACAAAACAAACAGTTGAATACTTAAACAAATTAAAAAATGAATCATTACAAACAGCTCATAATTTTGGGAAATTAGTTGTTCAAAGTAATGGTGGAAGAATGAAACCACTTTCTACTTTAAATAGAGAAATCGTTCAAAAATTAAGTGGTAAAGCTTCAATGTTAGGTATGACATCGGATCAATTAGTTTTAGGAATGTTATCAACTCCTGATGTTTGGAAAGATGTTAAGATGATTAAAATCCAAACTCCTAAGTTAAAACAATTTTTAGGTGTTGATGAAAAAGAGAAGTATATTGCTTTTTCAGAGGTTTTTAAAGATGGGGAGTATTTACTTGCAGGAGAAGCTGAAAAAGCTCTACAAACAAAACCAATTGAGAGAGGAACATACGAAAGAGATATTATTAAAATTGATGAAAAATTAAATATTATGTATTCTGTATTTAATGGTTCATTATTAAATATTTATCCAAAAGTTAAAGAAGCAGGAAGTGTAGATGATAATAGTAAATGGTTCTCTCCCCTTGATGCTATCCAAAACTTCACAGGACAAAACAAAACTGCAATTGAGACAATTACAAGAGGTTTAATCAATGCTATAGTTGAAAATAAATGGGAAGATGCAAATAATTTCATTAGTATGATTTCAGTTTATCAACAAAGAGTTGGTTCGGATGTGATGTTGTCACCTTCAAAGATTGAAGCTGAAATATTCTTTAATGATTTAGATATTTTCTTCAAATTAACACTTGCATATATGTTACTTGGATTAGTTATGCTTATTGTTGCTTTTATTGTGATATTTAAACCTCAGTTTAAACCAAAAAAAAGTACAACACTATTTTTTATAATATTAGCTACACTATTTTCTTTACATACATTTGGAATGGGATATAGATGGTTTTTATCAGGACATGCACCATGGTCAAATATCTATGAAACATTATTATACATCTCTTGGTCAGCTGTATTTGCGGGAGTTATTTTCTTTAGAAAATCATTGCTAGCTTTAAGTGCTGCTGTTATAATTGCTGGAATATTTATGTTTACAGCTCACTTAACAGATGTTGACCCTCAAATTACAAATCTAGTACCTGTTCTTAAATCATACTGGTTAACAATCCATGTTTCGATTCTAACAGCATCTTATGGATTCTTTGGTCTTGGAGCGATATTAGGTTATTTAACACTAATTATGTTTATCTTTAGAACAAATAGGCCACATGTTGATGAAATTATTAAACATGTAAGTGCTATTACTGAAATTACATTAATCATAGGTTTATCAGCTGTTACTGTTGGAAATTTCCTTGGAGGAGTTTGGGCAAATGAATCTTGGGGAAGATACTGGGGATGGGATCCAAAAGAGACTTGGGCTTATGTATCAATCGTAGTTTATGCAATTGTTATTCACTTAAGATTTATAAAATCTTTTAATAATCCATTTGTTTTAGGAACGGCTGCTTTATTAGCATTTTCTTCAATTTTAATGACTTATTTAGGAGTAAACTTCTACTTATCTGGAATGCATTCATACGCAACAGGAGATCCTGTTCCAATTCCTACATGGGCATATATAACTTTTAGTATTGTAATTATTACAATTTTACTTGCTGTTAAAAACAGAAATTTAAAAGAAACATTATAAAACTTTAGAAGAACTAATTATTTAGTTCTTCTAATAATTATTTTTCTCTCTTTATTCCTTGGTTTAAATCTATTTTAAAACTTTTATCACTATTATATATTTATAAATTTTTATCTTAGGATTACGATGACTCCTGACAAATTAGAAAATATTATAAAATGTACAAAAAATTTAAATATTCTTTATATAGAAGATAATATTTCTGTACAAAAACAAACAACTAAAATGCTAGAATCATTTTTTAATAAAATTTATCTTGCAAATAATAGAAAAGAAGCTTTAGAATTATTCGAAAAAGAAAATCTTTATAACTTAGTTATTGCAGATATTGAAATGCCCCTATTAGATGGAATTTCATTTATTGAAGCAATTAGAAAATATAATAAAAAAATACCAATTATTGTTTTATCAGCCCATGATAATAAAAACTATTTCTTAAAAACAATAAAAGCAGGTATTGATGGATATATTCTAAAACCTTATACATTAGAACAAATAGTTCAAACTTTAGAGTATATAATTGATAAATATGATATGCAAAAAATATTTGAAAACTTGATTAAATTAGAATTTAATTTTACTTGGGATAGATATAAATGTCAATTATATAAAGATGATTTTCAAATCAAATTATCAAAAAATGAAACAAAACTTTTTGAATTATTTATAGAAACAAACAGTATGATTAAAACTTATGCAGAGATTGAATATTGCCTTTTTGACGACTGTAATGATAATACAAAAAAAATAAGAAACCTTATTAGAAGACTAAAAATCAAACTTAACTATGATTTATTTGATACTATTTATTCGTATGGTTACTCGCTAAAATATAGACAAATTTAATAAAAAAGGTATTCCAAAAAAATTTCAAATTGATTATATGAATTTACTTGCAAGTAAATCATAAAATACAGAATAATATTTCTACTAAAAAAGCGAAAGAAGGAACAGGTATTGGTCTTTATATGCGTAAAATAATAATAAACGAACATTGTAAGGCAAAATAACTGTTTCAAATGGCAATAATGGAGCAATTTTTCAAATAAAATTACCAATCTGCTTATAAAAAGGTATAATGCAGAAAAAGAAAAGGACTTCAATGGAAAATAATATAATAGAAATTTTTAAAGAAATTACTTCCATTCCAAGATGCTCAAATAATCATCAACCATTTATTCACTATATGAAACAACTAGCACAAGAACTTAATTATTTATGTTTAGTAGATGAATACAATAATATTTTATGTAAAAAAGTAAACTCAAATGCAAAAATTGCATTTCAATCTCATTATGATATTGTTTGTTTAAGCGATAATTGTATGCCGCAAATTGTTCAAAATGAAGATATTTTAACAGCTCTTGATTCAACACTTGGAAGTGACAATGGAATTGGTTGTTCATATATGATTGCTTTAATGTGTGAGAAATATGATGGAGAATTTTTATTTACATCAGATGAAGAAATAGGATTAATTGGCGCAAATAATCTTGATTTACCGCTAAATGCCATATATATGCTAAACCTTGATAGTGAAAAAGAAGGTGAAATTTGTATAGGTTGTGCAGGTGGTATTGATATATTTGCAACAAATAAAAATAAAAAAATAATACCAAATATTGATAATCTTGATTTATATGAAATTTCAATATCAAAACTTCAAGGTGGACACAGTGGCGTTGATATTGATAAAAATATTCCAAATGGTATAAAATTAATAGCTACAACTATTAAAGAGTGTAATGGAAAATTACTTGATATAAATGGTGGGGAGAGAATAAACTCAATTCCTGTAAATGTAAAAGCAATAATAGCAAGTGCCACAACACCAATTGCTAGCCATGAAAATATGTTAATAGAAAAAATAGAAGCAAAAAGTGAACATTTAAATGTTTTTGATGATAAGGTAATTGATTGTATTTGTGATTTCCAAAATGGTGTAAGAGCCATGAATGAAGAATTAAAAGTAGTTCAAACATCAATAAACATAGCAATTATTAAAACAGATATAAATGGAATCAAAATAGAATTAAGTGCCAGATCTATGGATAATGAAGACTTAAAAGATATAAAATTTGAAACAATAAAAGAACTTAGAAATTATAATTTTGAGGTTACAACAAAAGGTAAATATCCAGCATGGAAGCCTGATATTAACGAATTTACCTCAAAAATATTAGAAGTTTATAAAGAATTTAATCCAAATGCATCACTTGAAGCAATTCACGCAGGTCTTGAATGTGCAATTTTTAAAGACAAATATCCACATATAAAAATAGCCTCAATTGGCCCAACAATTAAATTTCCACACTCTATAAAAGAGCAAGTATCTATAACATCTGTTAAAAATGTATACAAAGTAATAAAACAAATACTTGTAGAAATGGAAAAATAAAAAGATAAAAAAGAGTTTTTCTTCTTTATCTTGAAGTATCCTTTTAATAGATAAAATCCATTAATTCCTGATTTATTGTCCCCTGTTTTGTCTTTAAATGACTATATTTAGGTATAACAAAATTATTTAGTAATGATTCCTTTTATTTTGATAAATATTTTATTTATGTTATAATCTAACAATATTAAAAAAGGAGTATCAAGTGTCATTTAGAATTACTGGTAAAGGTAAAGTTATAGAATCACCACTTCCTACGATAGATAAAAAAACTTTAAAAAAAATGGAAAAGAAAGAAACAACTTATAATCCATTACTTATAGAAATTAAAGATAAAAAACTTTCAATTAGAGCTATATAATTGGAATTAGAGTTATCCCCTTATTCAATAGATACATTAAAAGCGAACAAAAAGTTTTTTTCTGGGAATCCGATTGAATTTTATGATAAAGATTCAAAAAAAGCAAAAAAAGAAAAATTACTTCTTCAATCAACTTTCAAACAAGCATTAAATAGAAATACAAAACTTTATAGAGTAAAAGATAAATCAAAAGAAGAAAATGATAATCTAGGATTTTTTGCAATTAGTGTAGGAAATATAGATGTAAATGGTAGCAAAATACCATCTGCTATTTTAGACTATTTAATTCTAAATAATAAATTTAGAAAATATCTTTGTGAACCAAATCAATATACTTTAGGAATAGAACTATTTAGAGAAATACTAGCAATTATAAATGATTTATCTAATACTATTGGAATAAGATATATTATATTAGAGCCATTAAATAAAGAAAAATATCTAGTTGATTTTTATACTAAATTTGGTTTTAATTTTATCCCTCAAAAAGATTCTACTTGGATGTATTTAGATATTAAAGAACTTAACTAAGATGATCAAACTATTTCTTAATTAATTATCTTATATACTAAGAACAAATATAATTAAGGTTTTTATATATGGATCAAACAAAAATTATTACTGGTTTAGCAACTACTACTTTATCAGATACTAGTATTTTAAATGATATAAAGAATAAAATTAATAAAAGTTATTTTAAATTTAAATTCATTGATGAATCTACTCATAAATTATTATATAAGTATTTAGAAAATTTATATTATAAATGTTCAAAAATCGTTACTATCATTGATTTAAATAAAACCGTTCCTTTAATAAATTTATATGAATCAATTATTTTAGAACGAATTTCATCTGATATAATTAATAAAAAAACTAGACCTATTGAATTCATGGATATAGATAATGTTTTAAATAATTATCTTGAACAAAATATAATAATAACAGATACTGCTGGAATGGGGAAAACTACATTTAGTAAAATTTTTGTATTAGAACTTCTAAAAAGAGACGAGTTAAAGAAGTTTCCTTTATTTATTGAACTTAGAAAAGTAAAATTAAATCAAAACTTATATGACTATATACTTGAAGAAATTAATACTCCATTAAAAGAAAAAATTACATTAAAAGAATTAGAATTTCTTATTATGAAAAACATTTTTATTTTTGTATTAGATGGATTTGATGAGATTGATGAAAATAATAAAATACACCTCTCTGCTGAAATTAATAAATTATCAAATTTACAAGCGAATAATATATTATTGACGACAAGGAAGCAAGAGAATTTACCTAGAATTTACCAACAAAGTATATATCAATTTAAATTTTTATCAAAAGATAATATTCATAATATTTTAAATAAATTAGATAGAGTATATTCTCTTGATATAGGAAAACAGTTAATTAAACATAAAAATTTTATAAAGTTAGATCTTTCTTTATTTCAAACCCCTTTAATGGTAAATTTATTATATGTTTATTTTTTTTACACAAAAGATATTGATGATAATATTGTTAATTTCTATGACCAACTTTTTAATGCTTTATATAAAGGGCATGACTTAACAAAAGAAAGTTTTAAAAGAAAACACAAATCAAATTTAGATTTATTAAGTTTTAGAAAATTATTTAATGCATTTTCTTTTGTATCTATTTATTTTAATACAATTTATTATAATTCGGAATCTTCATTATTAGAAAAATTGGAAATGGCAAGAAAAATTTCAGGTATTAAAGTTGATAATTTAGATAATTATTTAAATGATTTATTATGTAGTATTCCTTTATTACTTAAAGAAGGAAATGAATTTAAATTTGTTCACAAAACTATAGCTGAATATTTTGCAGCAGAATTTTTAAACACAACAGCTAATAATATTGAATTATTTAGAAAAATCAAAAATAATAACAAACAACTTGTATTTAAAAAGACTTTTGAATTTTTATATGAATTAAATTACAATTTATTTTTGAAAGAAATTGCTAAAGATTTTTTAATTGATTATCTTGAATTTTATAATAAAAATTCTGTAAAAGATGATTTATTTATAATGATTACTCATATGTTTAATGTTTTACCTATTATTCTAGAAATTAAAACTTTTGAAACGAAAACTTTCGATAAACTACATGATGAAATACTTAAATATAATTTAGAATATTCATCAAGTACTGTAATATCTCTTATTCGTGATAAAATTATATTTTATTCACAGTTGAAAGATTTATACGATTATTTACCTATTAAATTTTTTAATACTTTGTTATCTCCATATAAAAATAATAATATCCATAAAGAATATAAATTATTTAAAACTAAGAAAAAAGAGGATTCTCTTAATACTTTTTTTGAGAGAAACCTATTAAATCAAGAAATGATGTTTGATGAAAATATTTTAAAATTATTATTTTCTATTTGTGATTTTACAAAAAATGAAAATTTAATAATAGATATTGAAAAAGTTAAATATTTAATAAATAAAGAAACCGAGTTAGACAATAGTTTAAATTTGTTTGACTAAGATATAGTAATAGAGTGTTTTACTATTCCAACTCTCTTAATTTTAAATATTTCTAACTCTTGAAGTTTTTAATTTTTCTAATACTTCAAGATCTCATACTGTAAAATTTACTCTCTTCTAAAAACTTTTTACCTGACTCATCAAGAATATAATTTGAAGTAATAAACTTTAATTTTACATTCTTATCAAATAATTTATGTTCATTTACATACTCTGTACAACAACCAACAAAAGCTTTTAATTTTTCGTGATTGATTTTATATTTACTATCTTCTTTCCAGTTCTTGCATTGGATTAAAATCAATTCTTCATCTTTACTACAAATAATATCTATGCCTTTATCATTTTTGCCCTGTTTAATACCATTCAAGCTTATTTGATAGCCGTCTAATTTAAAATGTCCAGCAACAAACTCTTCGAACTCTTTTCCTTTATTTGAAGAGTTTTTTAAATGATTTTTAAATCTTTCTTTTCTATTTTCTTCAAAGGTAATCTTTTTAATTTTGTTTTCGAATTCTTCTAGTTCTAATATTTTTTGTTTTAAATTTTCATTTTCAGTGATTAATTTTTCTTTTTCAATTTTAAGAGTTTTTACTTCTATTAAAAGTTCTTTATAATGACCTCTTGCTCCTGATAAAGTTTCATCTTTTTCATCGATTAATTTATCTTTTTCATCAAATTTCTTTTCAATTCTAGGAAATGCCAAAAAAATCAAAAAAACTAAAAAAGGAATAAATATTATCAATAATATTTCATATCTATACAACATAAAAGATAAAACTACCTCATTTAAATTCATTATACCTTACTCCTAAATTTTTTCAATCTGAAAGTATATCAGGCAAATGACTCACAAATGACTCTTTTTTGATTTTATTATCGTAGTAATTCTATTTTAAGTGTAATATTTTAATTATTCTTAGCTTTATTAATATCCGAACTATATTTATAAACCATATAATCGAACATCTTAGCTTCTTTGTTTTTTTGAAAGAAAAAAAACATTTCTACCAGTCTAAAAATCATTCTAAAAAATGCTGTAAAAGGTATCAAATAGGTGATAAGTGTAGTAATAGTTCTATTTGGATAATATTCTTCTAGTTCTTCTTTTAACTCTTTTAAAACCATACTTTCTTCTTGAAGTTTACTTCTATCTTGTGTTGAAATAACTCTAATTGCAATTAAAAAATTAACCACAAACATGAAAGCATTTAAATTCCAACCAATAATACAAATATCTAAATAACTCATAAACGCTCTTTATCTTAAAATTTGAAAAGACGATTATAACCTATTTATCTTTTATACTAAATCTATTGAGTATAATTTCACCTAAAAAAACTTTATTAATGAGAAATAATGACTAAAAATGAATATGATTTAAAAATAGAACAACTGATATCTTGGGCTCATGATTATTATGTTTTAGACAATCCACTTGCAAGTGATGAAGAGTATGATAAATTAGCAAGAATTTGCCTTGCATTTGAGCAAGAAAATCCAAGTTTAAGCCATCCAAATTCTCCAAACAAAAGAGTTGGCGGATTTGTATTAGATGGATTTGAAAAGGCTGCACATCTATCAAGAATGTGGTCGCAAGAAGATGTTTTTAATACAAAAGAGTTAGAAGATTGGATAAAAAGAGCTCAAAAAATAAATACAGATTTAGAGTTTTATTGTGAACCAAAGTTTGATGGAGCTTCTTTAAATCTTATTTATGAAAATGGTTTATTGAAACAAGCGATTTCAAGAGGAGATGGAAGTGTTGGTGAAGATGTTACAAATAATGTTAAAACAATCCACTCTATTCCACTTCAAATAAATGAAAAATCTTTAATAGAAATAAGAGGTGAAATCGTAATAAAAAAAGCTGATTTTGAAAAGATAAATGAATTAAGATTAAAAAACAATGAACAACTTTTTGCAAATCCAAGAAATGCAGCTTCAGGATCTTTAAGACAACTTGACCCAAATATAACTGCAAAAAGAAAACTATTTTTTAATGTTTGGGGAGTTGGAGAAAATAGCTTAGATTTTACAAAAGCTAGTGATATGATGGAGTATATTTATTCATTAGGTTTTGTTCATCCTCCGATGACTACTTTAACAAAAAGTGTCGAAGGAATCGAAGAGCTTTATCATAAAATAATAGAAGCTAGAAATAATATTGAAATGATGCTTGATGGAATGGTTATAAAAATAAATGACTTAGAAACACAAGCAGAATTGGGATATACAGTTAAATTCCCAAGATTTTCGTGTGCATATAAATTCCCTGCTGTTGAAAAAACTACAAAAATAGTAAATATAATCCAACAAGTAGGAAGAACAGGAGTTATAACACCAGTTGCTGTTGTTGAACCTACGCTAATTGAAGGCTCAACAGTTGAGAGAGCTAGTTTACACAACTATGATGAAATTGCACGACTTGATTTGAGAATTGGTGATGAAGTAATTATCATTAAAAGTGGTGATATTATTCCAAAAATTACAAAAGTATTTACTGAACGAAGAACTGGAAATGAAAAACAAATTCAAAGACCAACAGAATGTCCTGAATGTTCTAGTGAACTACTAGATGAAGGAACATTAATCAAGTGCCAAAACCTTGATTGTCCTAGTATTGTAATTAACTCTATAATCTATTTTGCAAGTAAAAATTGTATGAATATTGATGGCCTTGGAAATAAGATTGTTGAAACTTTAGTAAAAGAAAAAAAGATATACGATATTTTAGATTTATACTCTTTAAAATATGAAGATTTAGCAAATTTAGAAGGTTTCAAAGAGAAAAAAATCAATAACCTTTTAAATGCTGTAATAAACACAAAAGGTTCATCATTACATAGAGTCATAAATGCCCTTGGAATCGAACATATAGGAGAAGTTGCATCTAAACAAATTTGCTTAGAGTTTGGTCTTAATGTTTTAACTATTGACTATGATTCATTAATTGCACTTGATGGAATTGGGGAACAAATGGCTAACTCATTTTGTGAATTTATGAGAGTAAATAAAGAAATAGTAGAAAAACTAATAAGTATCATAAATCCAACAGTTGAACAAAAAATAGAAGTAGAAGAAAATATTTTCAAAGGAAAAACTATTGTTTTAACAGGAACAATGAGTGTTAGCCGTGGAGATATAAAAAACAAACTTGAACTTTTAGGAGCAAAAATCAGCTCATCTGTTTCTAAAAAAACAGATTATGTAATCTATGGTGAAGATGCTGGAAGTAAATATGACAAAGCGATTGAATTAAAAGTTGCCGTTTTAACAGAAGATGAAATGAATGCAATGATTTAAATGATAATTTTAAAGTAACTTAGAAAAAATACATTTCTAGGTTACTTTGATATAAATAAAAACTCATAAAATTTTAAAATCCAAAAAATTTAGCTATTATTCACATAATTAAAATATTGGAAAAAATTATTTATGTTAAAAATTATCGCCCTACTCTTTTTGTTAAGTTCCTCTTATCTTTTAGCAAAAAAACAAGAATTATCAAAAGTTTCTTTACAATTACACTGGAAATATCAATTTGAATTTGCAGGATTCATAGCAGCAAAAGAAAAAGGATTTTACAAAGATGCTGGTTTGGATGTTGAGTTAAAAGAGTATAACTTTGGCCAAAATATAATAAAAGATGTAAGTAGTGGAAAAGTTAATTATGGTATTTACAACTCAAATATTTTGGTTGAATACATAAAAAAAGAACCCTTAAAACTTTTATCCTCATATTTTAAAAGATCAGCTCTTGTATTAATTACAAAACCTGAAATAAAATATCCAAAAGATTTACTTAAGAAAAAAATCATGGCTGCTGGTTTTGATGATTTAGATTTAAATTTTAACTATATTTTTTCTTTAGAAAAAGTAAAAATAGAAAATCTAAATCTTGTTCCTCATACTTTTAATGTGGAAGATTTTGTAAATAATAAAATTGATGCGATGACAGCTTTTATCTCAGATCAACCATTTAAACTAGACAAATTAAATGTAAAATACAATATTATAGACCCAAGTAATTTTGGTGTATTTAACTTACAATTAGAACTTTTTACTTCAAATAATGAATCCCAAAATAATATTAATAGAACTGAGGCTTTTAGAAATGCAAGTTTAAAAGGTTGGGAATATGCTTTGAATAATTCAGATGAAATTATTGAAATTATTTTAGAAAAATATAATACTCAAAACCTAACAAAAGATTTTTTAGAAAATGAAGCTTTACATACAGAGCGATTAATTCTACCAAAGATGTATCAAATAGGCTCTATTGATAAAATGTTTTTATTTAGACAAATTGATATTTTATATAATCAATCAAATTTTACTTTTGAAAAGAAAAAAGAACTAATTGATAATTTTATTTTTTATACGCAAAAAGAGTTAGAAAATAAAAAAACAGATCTAAACTATAATTTACTAAAAAAATCTATTCCATTTATTATAATTTTAATCTTAATTATTTTTTATAGACAATGGCTTTTAAATAAATACAATAAAAATCTAAAAATCGAAGTCGAAAATAAAACTCAAGAATATAAAAAGAAAAATGAAGAACTCTTAATTTCAAATGAAAATTTTAGTACTTTATTAGATACTGCAATCGAAGCAA
>JBGSBO010000011.1:0-38538 GCA_041730535.1 Minisyncoccia bacterium | reverse complement strand
TATACGTTAACGCATATTCCATTCTCTTTTTATTTGGTAAATCAACACCTGCGATTCTTGCCATGTGTCTTATCCTTGTCTTTGTTTGTGTTTTTTAGTTTCGCAGATTACTCTAACGATTCCGCTTCTTTTGACAATTTTACATTTGTCACACATTTTCTTTACTGAAGCTCTTACTTTCATAAGCCTGTCTCCTCTTTCATTTGTGTTATTGCCAATTAATCAACAGGAAAAAGTCTTAAAAAATAAAATATTTTACTTTTAAGCTTTTACCAACTCTTTATAAAATAAAAATATTTTATAAAAACTTCCTCATATAGTTGAAAAATGGAGTCGGATTATAATTAATTTTTGCTTAAACTTTGTTGAATAGATTATATATTTCAATTACTTTAATCATATTTATTGTAACATTTAATATATATAAGATTAAATAAAAGGATTATTTTTGTCATTAATATACAAAAATGAATTAATTAGAATTGAAATTGAAACATCAGAAATTCCATGGCTAAAAATATTCACAAATAAGAGTATAAAAGAATTTTCACAATGTGATGAAAAAACAAAACTAGAAATTTGGAAATATCTAGATATTATAGAAAAAGAAATGTTAAGTTATTTTAAACCAGATAAAATAAATATAGCATCTTTTGGAAATTACGTTCCTCATGTTCATTTTCATATAATGGCAAGATTTAAAGAAGATTCATATTTTCCTGAACCTATGTGGGGAAAAAAACAAAGAGATGCAAATTTAAACCTACCCTCTTTTAAAGATTTTTATGAAAAATTAAAAAGAAGTTTTAATTAACTTCTTTTTTAACCATCTTGATTGATTTGTTTAATTAATTCTTCTAATACACGTTCTGAATCAGATATATCAATTTGACAACCACCGGCTGCTTTATGGCCACCACCATCATACTTAAGCATTAATTCACCAACATTTGTATTTGATGTTTTATTTATAATAGATTTTCCTACACTAAATGCAATTTTCTCTTTATCTTTTGCATACATAATATGAATTGAAATATTTTGTTCAGGATTCATAGCATAAGTCATAAATCTATTTCCTGGCCAAATAGTTTCAATATTTCTATAATCAATAATTAATAAATTATCTCTTATTGTAGTGATTTCGTTTAACTGTTCTTTAAATTCATTCTCATATTTGAAATATAAATCAACTCTTTCTTTTACATCTGATAGTTCTAAAATTTCATCAATATTATGCCTTGCACAATATTTAATTAAATCCATCATTAATTGATAATTTGAAATTTTAAAATCTTTAAATCTTCCAAGTCCTGTTCTTGAGTCCATAATAAAACTTAATAATGCCCAAGCCCTTGGATTTAAAATATCATCTTCAACAAAATCTGCACTATCAGCCTTATTAGCACCATTCATCATTCCAGTAAAATAACCAGGAAAAACTTCATCTGCCCCATAATAATCAAAAACAACTTGTGCTGCACTGGGTACATTTGGATCAATAATATGATTTTCTTTTTTTTCATTTCTAAGAGTTTCAGAAAAATGGTGATCAAAAGCCATATAAACTCCATCAACATAAGGTAAGTTAGTAGTTATATCATTTACTGTAATTTCAACTTTACCGTCTTGCATATCTTTTGGATGAACAAATATAACTTCATCAATAATATCAAGATATGTTAATAATGTGCCACATACCAAACCATCCATATCACTTCTTGTAATTAATCTATATTTTTCTTTCATATTACTTTATCCAATTTTTTATTTTTATTATAACAAAAAATTATTAATTTACATTAAAGATTAAAATGATTATTTGATTTGTATTTAGAAGAAGAAAGGAATTAAAGAAAGCCAAGGCTTTCTTTAATTATTTATTTATATATTCAGCAATTAAATCGCCCATAGCAGAAGTGTTTAAAACTTCCTTAGCGTCAAATGAAGCTAAATCTTTTGTTCTATATCCATCTTTTAAAACTAATTTTATTGCATCTTCTATCATATCAGCAGCTTGTACTTCATTTAAAGAATATCTTAACATCATTGATGCACTTAAAATTGTTGCTATTGGATTTGCAATTCCTAAACCTGCTATATCAGGTGCAGAACCATGAATTGGCTCATAAATTGCTGTTTTGTCTCCTGTTGAAGCTGATGGCAATAATCCAATAGAACCAACAACCATAGAAGCTGTATCAGAAAGAATATCTCCAAAAATATTTCCAGTTACAATAACATCAAATTGTTTTGGATTTCTTACAAGTTGCATTGCTGCATTATCTACATACATATGAGAAAGTGTAACTTCTGGATAATCAAGTGATAATTCATTCATAGTATCTCTCCAAAGTTGAGAAACTTCTAAAACATTTGCTTTATCAACAGAACAAACTCTTTTATCTCTTTTCATTGCAAGTTCAAATGCTTTTTTTCCAATTCTTATAATTTCTGGTTTTGTATAAACCATTGTGTTATATGCTTTAAATCCATCATTTGCTCTTGGTTGACCAAAATAGATTCCACCGATTAATTCACGTACTACCATAATATTACAACCTTGAATTACTTCAGGTTTTAAAGTAGATGCATTAACTAATTCATCATAAACAATAGCAGGTCTTAAATTTGCATAAACACCCATCTCTTCTCTAAACTTTAAAAGTCCAGTTTCAGGTCTTAATTCCCTTGGTAATGTATCCCATTTTTCTCCACCAATAGAACCAAATAAACAAGCATCAGAATCTAAAACACCATCAACTGTCTCTTGTGGAAGTGGAACACCAGTTGTATCAATAGCGATACCACCCATTAAATATTCTTTATAAGACAATTCAAAATCACATTTTTTAGAAACAGCATTTAATACTTTTATTGCTTCATCTACGATTTCAGGACCTATTCCATCACCTTTGATTATTGAAATATTATAGTTTTTCATTAGTTATTTCCTCTTCCTATTTCAGCTTTTGCAAAATTAATTAAACCACCTGCTGCAATTAATTCTTGCATAAAAGGAGGAATTGGTGTAAATTTATAAGTTTTATTTGTAGTTTTATTTGTAATTTCACCATTATCTAAATTAACACTAATAACTTCACCCTCTTTAATCTCTAAAGATTCAGGTAATTCAAAAATTGGTAATCCCATATTAAAAGCATTTCTATAAAAAATTCTTGCAAATGATGGAGCAATAACAGCTGCAACTCCAGCAGCTTTTAGTGCGATTGGAGCGTGTTCTCTACTTGAACCACAGCCAAAATTCTCACCTGCAACTATAATATCACCTTTTTGTAACTTTTTAGGAAACTCAGGATCTGCATCTTCCATAACGTACTTTGCTAAATGTTCAGGGTCTGAACTGTTTAAATATCTTGCAGCAATAATAACATCTGTATCGATATTAGCACCAAAATTCCATACTTTTCCAGTAATTTGATTCATAATTTTATGTCCTTGAGTTTAATAAATTTTTAAATTTACTAAATGAATATTTTCAAAAAAAATGCATTTTAGCGAATTTTTCAGTAATATTTGTTTAAATAGCTTTTTTTAATGGATTTCTTAGCTAATTTGGGTATAATATCCAACCATCTTACGAAGAGGATTTCATAATACAATGAGTGTAAAAGATATAAATAAAGTTATTGAACAACTTGTAAAAGAGTATAAAGATTCAGTACTTACTTACGAAAAAATTATTAAAATCTTCCCTAAAGCACCTTCTGGTCCAAACATTAAAAAACTTTTAGCATTAATACAATTATGTAATGTAACTGTAATTAGTTCTCAAGAACAAGCAAAAAGAATGAATGCAGAAGAAGCTAAAAAAAGAAGAGAATTAAGAGAAAAGTTAATAGAAAATGAAGATGACGTTTACGATTTATTGAAAAATAAAGAGTTATTAGAATGGTCAAGATCTGATTCTCCTGTTAGAATGTATTTAAGAGAAATGGGACAAATTCCATTGCTTACTAAAGAAGAAGAGATTGAAATCTCTAAAAAAATTGAAATGGGTGAAGATATTATTCTTGATGCTATTTGTTATGTTCCATACTTAATAGATTTCATTTTAGAATATAGAGAACCTTTAGTAAATAGAGAAAGAAAAGTAAAAGAGTTATTTAGAAATTTTGATGATGATGATTCTGAAAGTGAAGAAGAAGAAATCGAAGACGAAATAATAGATGATGACACAGATAATGACACAGATAGTGACACGGATGAAGAAAAAGGTGGTGTTAAGAAGCAAAAAAAACTTGACAAAAGAGCACAAACTATCATCGAAGCATTTAAAATTCTAGAAAAAGCTAAAAAAGATTGGCTTAAATTTGCTGCAAAAGAAACTGCAAAATCAGATGATGAAACAGATCAAATGACTTTTAATCTTGCTGTTGCATTTAAAAAGAAAATCTTAAAAGAAGCTCTTTTAGATTTAGGACCAACTTCAAAACTTATTACAGAAATTGTAAAAGCAATGGAAACAGCTTTAAAATCTGATACAGGTTTTGATGGTGAATTAAAAAGACTAGAGTACAAATTACCTTTATTTAATGAAACATTATTAAAAAATCATAAAAAAATTTTAGATAATATTGTTAATTTAACAAAAGCTCAAATTACTTCAATGGTTCCTGAAGCTACTATGGTTTCTTCTTATATGGAAATTAAAAAACTTTTCCAAACTAAAGAAGCATCTAAAGGTGGATTTGATTTAACACCTGAAGAGTTAAAAGATGTTCTTGAACAAATCAAAAGAGGTAAACAAATAACTGATACTTCTAAAACAAGAATGGCAAAATCTAACCTTAGACTTGTAGTATCTATTGCAAAAAGATATACAAATAGAGGTTTACCATTCCTTGATTTAATTCAAGAAGGTAATATTGGTCTTATGAAAGCTGTTGATAAGTTTGAGTATAAAAAAGGTTATAAATTCTCTACTTATGCGACATGGTGGATTAGACAAGCTATTTCTAGAGCAATTGCAGATCAAGCAAGAACTATTAGAATTCCTATTCACATGATTGAAACTATTAATAGAATCAATAAAATCATTAGAAAAGGTATTCAAGAAAATGGTAAAGAGCCAGATGTTGATGAAATCGCAAAAGAAGTAGGACTTCCTGTTGATAAAGTAAAACAAGTAATCAAAATTACTAAAGAGCCCGTTTCACTTGAAGCTCCAATTGGGAGTGATGATGATGGTAAATTTGGAGATTTTGTTCCTGATGAAAAAGCTCCAACACCTGTTGATAATATTATGAAAGAAGATTTACAAAATCAAATTGATCAAATTTTAGGTCAATTAAATGAAAGAGAACAAGCAGTTATTAGAATGAGATTTGGTCTTATGGAAGATGCAAGTGATAGAACATTAGAAGAAATTGGAAAAGAGCTTTCTGTAACAAGAGAAAGAGTTAGACAAATTGAATCAAGTGCTATTAAAAAACTTAAGCATCCAAAAGTAGGTAAAAACCTTAAAAATTACGTAGAAAGTTAATATTATGAGTTTTTTTGAAGAATGGGTGGAATTAGACTTAAATCCAGTTTTGTCTTTTTCATCAAATTCAAAGATTATTTATTCTAATTCCGAAGCACAATTTTTATTAAATAGAATAAAACAAAAAGAACTTTTTGATTTAGCTTTAACTTATGCTCCAAAAACTTTTGGAGCATTGACATCATATATCGATTTAAATATAAAGAATTATACTTTTTATGCAATAACTGTTATGTATGAAAATGAAGATGAAATTCATATGAAACTATATAAAAGTGCTATGGTTAAAAAAGAGAATAATTTAAATATAAAAAATATTAATGTTACAAATATTTTTACCTTAGTTGATTTAGCAATTTCAACAAGTAAAATTAAAACAAATATTAATTTTATAAAAAATTATGATCCATCAATACCTGAGTTTAAACTTGATGCTAGTACTTTTATAAAAACATTAAATCAAATCTTTGAAGCTTTCAAAGATAAAAAAAATGTTACTTGCTCTATTTTACTAAAGATCGGTGAGTACATAAAAATTGATGGGAAAAAATATTCATTAATAAGCGTAGAAATATCATCGAATGAAAAAAATGATTTTTCTTCAATAAACATAAAAGAAAATAGCTCTTTTATCTTAACTTTAGATGAAAATAAAATAACTATAGATTTACCACTAATTCTTTAAAACAATTTTCAAAGCTTTATTTTATAAGCTTTGAAAACAAAACTCCTAATGGCACTACTCCAAGACCAACTATAAAACCTAATGGCATAAATATATGATTATTATTTAAAGCAAAAAATCCAAAAATTAAAATAACATAACCTAAAACTCGATACAAAGATAAAAAACCACCAGCAGAAAAAAGTGTATTTTTAAAAGTGTTTTTCTTTACCTTTGATTTTTCATCATTAATGATTTCTTTAATTTTTTCAGGTGTTAATTCTGATTCTGGGATTTCTTCATATTCAGTATATAAATCGTAAGTATCATCTATCTCATCTATTTTATCCCTGTCAAAAGATTGATTAGTTTGTGACATATCAAGATTTGAGATTCTATTTTGAATATTTCTTTTATATGATAAAAAAGATGCTATTGTAATAAATAAAGAAGAAAAAAATGCAACTTGAGTATTTAAAGCCCATAAACTATTCTGAAATAAAAAAGCATAAACAAACACACAAAGGTCTAATAAAATAAAGACCTTTGCAAAATTTAAAATCTCAGGATTAATCTTCATCTTCATCAAAAGATTTATCTCCATGTTTTGCTCTGTATGCATATCTAGGATCGTTTTCCATTCCTTCGTATACTTTTTGTGCTTTTTTATATGCTCTATAAATATTTAAAATGGCTGCAGCAATTCCCCAAGCAATACCAACCCATAAAGTCCAAGTATATCCAGTTAATTGTTTTAAACCATATCCAACACCAAAACCTATGATAATAGCAGCAACGATAGAAATCCCTAAAGACAAGCTATCAAGAGCTACGATTTTGTCTTGATGTTTTGGTTTATTGTTATTTTGATTATCTTCCATAAAAATCCAGATTTATGCTAAATAAGTACAACAATAATCTGTTATTTCTAAAACTTTTATTTCAAAAGAACAATTAGCTGGAACTTCAAAATATTCTCCACCTTTAATAGTTTCCCAGTTACTATCACCACAAGCTATTAAAATTTCAACACATCCAGAAATAATTTCCATATGTTCAGCTTCTTTTGTTCCAAAAATATACTCACCTGGCATCATAATACCTAAAGATTTTTTTAAACCATCTTCGTCAATAAAGCTTCTTGAAGTTACATTTCCATCAAAATAGATATTTGCTTTTTTTGTTAATTCTACATTTTTAATTATTGGCATTTTTATTCCTTTTTTTTTATAAATTTTTCATTACTTCATTTGCTGCATTAATGCAAGCGTCAATATCATCGTTTGTCATTTTAGTACAAATAAATCCAGCTTCATATTGAGAACAAGCAAAATAGAAACCTCTTTTTAGCATTTCGTGGTGAAATGTAGCAAATCTTTTAAAATCACAAAAACTTGAGACTTCTTTAAAGTTTTTTGGCATTTTATCTGCAAAGAAAAATCCAAACATACTTCCTCTTGTATCAACTTGTAAACCAATATTATTTGATTTTGCAACTTCTTTTAATCCATTTATTAATCTAAGCGCTTTATCATTTAACTCTTCATAAATAGAAGGGTTCGCTTTTAATTTTCTAAGACTCACAAGTCCTGCTGCCATTGCAACTGGATTTCCACTCAAAGTTCCAGCTTGATAAACTGCACCATCTGGGCTTAAATGACCCATAATCTGTTTGTTTGATGCAAATGCGCCAACTGGCATACCAGCACCTATTACTTTTCCAAAAGTAATAATATCAGCCTTTGTTTTTAAAATACCACTAGCTCCTTTTAAAGATGCCCTAAATCCTGTCATTACTTCATCAAAAATTAATAATGCATCATTCTCATCACATAACTCTCTACAAGCATGTAAAAACTCTTCACTTGCTGGAACAAATCCCATATTCCCTGCAATTGGTTCAATAACAATACAAGCAATATCAGAAGAATCAGCAAAACATTTTTTTAAATTTTCAATATTATTATATTCACAAACTAAAGTATGTTTTGTTAAATCAGCAGGAACACCTGGACTACTTGGTGTTCCAAAAGTAGCTAATCCAGACCCAGCTTGAACTAAAAGTGAATCAGAATGACCATGATAACAACCTTCAAATTTTAGAATATCATTTTTACCAGTAACTCCCCTTGCTAATCTTATAGCACTCATAGTAGCTTCAGTTCCACTACTTACAAATCTAACCTTGTCAATATAATCATACATTTCAACAATTTCATTTGCAAGTTGAGTTTCAAGTTGCGTTGGTGCACCAAAAGACAAACCTTTTTTAGCTGTCTGAATAACTGCATCTTCGATATCTTTATCACAATGACCAAAAATAAGTGGTCCCCAGCTTTGAACAAAATCTAAGTATTTATTTCCATCTATATCAAATAAATAAGCACCCTCACCTCTATCTATAAAAGGTGGTGTTCCCCCTACACTTTTAAATGCACGAACAGGCGAATCAACTCCACCTGGTATTACTTTACAAGCTTCGGCATAAGCTTTTATTGATTTATTAAACATTCACATTCCTATTAATCATTTATTAGTGTAATTGTACTATAATCGCGCTATGAGAATTATTATCCTAGCCTTTATTATTTCAATATCTTTACATTTTCTTGTATTTAATAAATATAAGGACAAAGAATTCATTGAAAATAAACAAAAAAATGAAAAACCTGAAAAAAAATCTGATGTGAAATTTGTAAAAATAAAAAAACAAGAAATAAAAGAAGAGATTAAAAACATCCCTGAATCAAAAAAAATAGAAGAAATAAAAACTATAGAAAAACCTATTGAAAAAACAGTAAAAAAAACAAATAATCAAACCTCTCCTAAAATTAAAGAAAATAAAATTCCTGAAATAAAAAAAGTTGAAAAAAAGATTGAAGAAAAAAAACAAATAGATATTGAAAAATCTAAAAATTTTCAAGAAAAAGTTGTAAAAGAGCAAATTGTTAATAAAAATGACTCTTTACAAAATAGTATATTAGAAAACTTTTTATCACAAAAAGAACCTGTTAACAAAGAGATTTTAAATGAATTAGAAAAACTTTATGGTGAAGAATATCAATCTTTTACAAAAGTACAAAAAGCTTATTTAGAAAAAAATCTAAATAATTTCCAAGTTATAACCCAAAAGGTTTTAAATCGACTTGGTTATCCAAAACTTGCTGCAAAACTAAGAATTGGAGGTGTTAATATTGTTGAATTTATGTTTCATCCAGATGGAAGTATTACAAACTTAAAAATCACAAGTTCTTCTGGATATGAAGTATTTGATAAATATTCCCTTGAATTAATAGAAATAGCATATAAAGATTATCCAAGGCCAACAACATCAACTAAACTAAAATTTAACGTTAATTATCAAGCATATTAAGGATTATAATGAATAAAATGAAAGAATATTTAAAAAAACTATTTAAAGGAGAAATTTCGCTATTTATAAGCTTTTGGTTTTTGTTTATTGGACTATCTTTTTTTTTAGAAATATTTTTTCAACCTGAGTTCAATCAAAATCCTTTTGTTCATAATGATCTTTTAGAGTTTCTATTGTTTTTTCTTATGTTAATTTATGCCATTTTAATTTTTATGATTATTTTTAAAAGTGCTAATAATTATAAAGGTTCGAAATTATGGTCATTTTTAGCAAAAATGGTGGTTACGATTAATTTATTTTTTTCATTAAGTTTTTCTATAGATACTATAAAATTTTATTTTTTAGAAGATTATGCAATTGAAAAAGAAATAGAAGATTTTAAAACTAGTTTACCTATTCAGGTTGACTCACTAAGTGTTTTGATTGATATTTACAAAAAAAATAAAACAATATTCTACAATTACCAACTATTTGATGTATCCCTAGAAAAAGATGTTGATAAAAATAGATTTAAGAAACAAATACAAAATTCCCTATGCGAAGATGAAAGTAGCTTAAATCTACTAAAAAAAGATTATATTTTAAATTATGAATATATAAATGAAAAAGAAGAAAAAGTCATTATTATACAAACCAATAAAGAGAATTGTGGTAAATCAATTTATGATTTAGAAATATTAAACGAAGTCTTAGAAAAACAAAAAATGCTTTAAATAAAGTTTCAAATAAAACAGTTGCATCAAGCTTCTGTTTTATAATTTTCTTTCAAAGTTATATAAATTCATATATCTAAAAGCTAATAAATTTTCTAAAATGGCAAAAGTTACTATAAAGTTTATAAAAGAACTTCCTCCATAAGAAAATAAAGGCAAGGGAAGTCCAACAACAGGAGCAAATCCAATAACCATTAAAATATTAATACTCATATTAAAAAATATTAAAAGCCCTAATCCGGAGGCAAAAGCTCTAACTATATAATCATCTTTAAAATAATAATTTATTGTAAAAAGATGCATAATAAGAAGCACATATAAAAATATTAAACCCATAGCTCCTAAAAAACCATATCTTTCCACAAAATATGCAAAAATAAAGTCACTTGTTGCAATTGGTAAAAATTTCAATTGTGTTTGTGTTGCCTCTTCACTTAATTTTCCAGTAAGTCCACCTGAACCAATAGCAATAATTGATTGTTGTACATGATAACTAGGTTTCTCAGAAATAAAATCTGTAATTCTTTTCTTTTGATAATCTTTTATTAAATAGGTATAAATAAAAGGTGAGGAGATTCCTATTACAAGAATGATACTAGCCCATATTTTCCAATTTACACCAATAATAAATAAAATTCCATAACCTACAAATGATAATACTAATGCTGTCCCTAAATCAGGCTCTTTTGCTATTAAAAAGAAAGGTAACAAAATATAAAAGGAAAAATATAAAAAATCGATAAAATTATAACCATTTTTAGGAGGTGGCTTATTATGAATCAAATATCCTAACATCAAAATAAATATAGGTTTTATAAGCTCTGATGGCTGAATCGTTGTCCCCAAAACTGGAATATGTATCCATCGTTGAGCACCTAGTTTCGAAATACCAAAAAATTCAACGGCCAGCAATAATGCTATACCAATCCAGTATAAAGTTGGGATTATTCTTAATTTTTTTCTAATAGGTAAAATAAACACTAGAAAGAAAATAAAAAAAGAAATTGTAAAATATACTACTTGTTTGTTCGCTAATCTTTCGTTTGTTTCACTAATTAAATGGTATGATAAGAATATCAATGGTAAAACAAATATTATTAACAAATAATCAAAATGGGAAATAATTCTTTTATCAAATAAACGCATAGTGAAAGAGTATCTAAATATGGATAAAAATTTTATTGTTTTTGAAACAAATAGACTAGATAAATTTCTTGCATCACAAATTGATGCTTCAAGAAATCAAATTGAACAACTTATAAAAAAAGAATACGTAAAAGTTGATGGCAAGACAGTAAGTAAAACTGGCTTAAAATTAAAAGAAAATCAAACAGTTGAAGTTCATTTTCCTGAACTTGAGTTAAATCCAGTAAAAGATGAAATTTTTGTAAAAGAATCGCTAAAAGATAAAGATGTTGAGATTATTTATGAAGATGAACATATTTTAGTAATAAACAAACCTTATAATTTAACAGTTCACGATGCACCAAGTGTAAAAGATGCAACTTTAGTTGATTGGTTAAAATTAAAAAAAATCTCACTTTCAACCATTAGTGGTGAAGAAAGACATGGAATTGTTCACAGACTTGATAAAGGGACAAGTGGTGTTATGGTTGTTGCAAAAACAAACGAAGCACATTTAGGATTATCAAAACAACTTGAAGATAAATCAATGGGAAGATATTATCTAGCAATTGTAGATATGCCTTTAAAAGAAAATATTATTGTAGAAAAACCAATTGGTAGAAATTCAAACAATAGATTAAAAATGTCTATAGAAGAAAATGGGAGAAATGCAAAATCAGCTTTTTCAAAAATTGCATTAAGCAATAATGAAAAATTTGAATTAGTAGCTTGTAAACTTTATACAGGTAGAACTCATCAAATAAGAGTTCATTTAAGTTCGATGAATAGGCATATACTTGGAGATAATTTATATGGTTTTAAGGGCGAATTAAATAAAATAAATAGATTTTATTTGCATGCTTATTATCTTTATTTAACTCACCCTATTACAAATAAGCAGATGAGTTTCAAAGCAAATCTACCAACAGATATAAATGATTTCTTAAATAATAACTTCAAAAAGGAGAATATAAATGACACACTTAATGAAAGCTACATCATTAGCAGCTTTAATACTTCTATTTAGTGGTTGTAATAATGTATTTGATAATTTAAATACTCCTACTAAACCAAAAATAAATGAATCTATTGAAACAGTAGATTTTAATTCTATAAAATCAATTCCAGATATTGTATCTATTGGTTTTGAGTGGCAAAAAGTTAATGATCCAAAAGTAGTTGGATATAATTTTTATAGAACAGATTTACGAAAAGACGGAAAAACTCTAGAACTAGTAAAATCAATTGAAAATAGATATGCAACGCACTATGTTGACAAAGATTTAGAGCCAAATACAAAATATGCTTATCAAATATCATCAAGAACATCAGAAGGTACAGAATCTAGAACAACTGATGCTTATATGGTACAAACTCTTCCAAGAATAGTGCCTATTGATTTTGTTCAAGCAATTTCTGAATTACCAAATAGAATAAAATTATTATGGCGACCACACCAAGATAAAAGAATTGAATACTATAGAATTGAAAAATTTAACACAACTTTAAATGAATGGATTCACTTAAAAACAGTTGAACAAAGACTTCAAGTAGAATATATTGATACAGGATTAGATAATAATACAAGCTACAAATATAGAATAAAAGCATTTACTTTTAATCATGTTGAATCGGCACCAAGTGCTACTGTTGTTGGAAAAACAAAAGCTTTACCATCAGATGCAACAAATATACGAGTTTCAAATAATCAAATAAAAAAAATTAATATTACTTGGAATGCTTCATCAACAAGTGACATAATCAAGTATGAAATTCATAGAAGTAGCTATAGCTCATTAGGCTTTAGTAAAATTGCAACTGTAAATTCTGATATTTTACAATATGAAGATAAAATTAATGATGATGGTAAATCTTATTATTATAAAGTTCTTGCAATTGATAAAGACCATTTAGAAAGCCCATTTAAAGGAAACCCCGTTGAAGGTAAGACTTTAGGAAAACCTGCTAAACCTATATTAACATTAGGTAAAATAGAAGGGAACAAGGCTGTTCTAAACTGGAAAGCAGGAGACAACAGAGCTAGTTCTTATAATATTCAAAAAAGAATTAGACTTAATTTTTTTGAATATAAAACTTTAAATTTTAATAATATTAATGACTTAAGATTTGAAGATACTGATATTGTAAGTGGTGTAGAGTATAAATACTCAATTCAAGCAAATGATGAATTTGGATTAGTTTCTGAAAGAACAGACGAAACATCATTAACATTACCAAAACTAAAATAATTATAATAAGAAGATAGATGCCACACATAGTATTTGAAAAAAAAGAATTAATTACTACTCCATCATCAAAAGATGGGGTAGATTTTAAGTTTATTGCAAAATCTTATAACTTTACTGAAAAAGTAAGAAAAATTGAATATAAGATTGCACTAGAAAATAAAGGAAAAGAGTTATTATTATCTTTAAAAACAAAAGATGATAATTTTATGATTAAAGCAGATAAAGTAACAAGAATTTCTCCTGTTACAATTATGAAAAATGCATTAAATGCCTATGTAAATCTAAATGAAGCAAATGTATTATTTACAAATACAAATAATTTAAAATTTAAAGATGAAGCAAAAAATGAGTATTTAAAAGACATAAACTATTTTGTTGATGATTTTAATACAGATAAAGAAATTCAAATAGAAATTGGATTTGGAAGTGGAAGACATCTTTTACATCAAGCAAAAACAAATCCAGATGTTCAATTTGTTGGATTAGAGATTCACTATCCATCAATTGAACAACTATTAAAACAACTTGAACTTCAAAATATAACAAATGTTTTAGTTGTAAATTATGATGCAAGACTTTTTATGGAATTCATAGAATCAAATAAAGTTGGTAAAATTTTTGTACATTTCCCTGTTCCTTGGGATAAAAAACCGCATAGAAGAATTTACTCAAATGAATTTGTAAATGAATCATTAAGAGTTCTAAAACCTAATGGAACACTTGAACTTAGAACAGATAGTAGAAAATATTTTGATTTTTGTACAGAAGTTTTAACAAACCTTCCAAAAGGGAAAATAACTATTGATATAAATAAAGATTTAGCCGTATCAAGTAAATATGAAGATAGATGGAAAAAACAAGGTAAAAATATTTATGATGTGGTTTTAGAAGCACAAGATATTGATGAAAATATCAATTTAAATTTTGATTTCTCTTTTGATTTTAAAGTAGACTATGAAAATACATTAAAAACAATTCCGACAAAATCTATAATTGAAACAAATTATTTTATTCATATTGAAGAGCTTTATATTATTGAAAAAACAAATAATTCAGGACTTATAAAATTAACTATGGGAAATTTTGATAGACCAGTAACAAAATATTTGTATGTAAATGAAGGTAAAATTTCATATTATCAAGGGAACCCACTTCCTACTAGTTCAAATATTAATGCACATAAAAAACTAAAAGAGATTTTAAATAAATGATAGAAGCTAAGAATATTTATCTTTCTTATGATGATAATAAATACATTATAAAAAAAGGTAATTTTACTATCAAACCGAAAGAGTTCATCTTTATTGGAGGAAATTCAGGAAGTGGAAAATCAACACTTTTGAAATCTTTTTATGGAGATATTCCTTTAAAACATGGTAGTTTAAAAATAGAGAATCAAGAAGTTTTTGGAATAAAAGGTAAAAAACTTAGAATTCTAAGAAAAGATATTGGTATTATATTTCAAGATTATAAACTAATTAATGAATATACAATTGAAGAAAATATTATGATTCCTCTTAAAATAAATGGTTATTCACACGAAGTTTCAAGAGATCAAGCCAATAAATTATTAGCACATGTAAGATTAACACACAGAGCTGGATATTATCCAAATGAGTTAAGTGGTGGTGAGCAACAAAGAGTTGCAGTTGCACGAGCACTTGCACATAATCCAAAAATAATTATTGCTGATGAACCAACAGGAAATCTTGATGATTATTCTGCTGAAGTTGTATGGAATTTATTAAAAGGTGCAAATGAGCAATTAGGTATTACAATTGTTGTAGTAACACATAGAGTTCCAAGAAATCTTGGTATAAAATTTAGACAATTATCTATTGAGGATGGAATCATTTATGAGGTTTCTTAAAAATATTTTTGCTTTTTTAATTCCACTACTTTCAATGTTAATCACTTTTTCAATATTTCTACTAATAAATAACGTAGTTGAAAATTATAAATCTAAAATATCAAAAGATTATTCTATTGTAATAGTTACAACTACACCTTTAGTAAAGGAAAGTATAAGTGAACTTGCTGGAATAAAAGTAGAAAGTATACAAACCTTACCAAATGACAAGATCATTACAAATATAAAATCTAGTCTATCTGATAATTCAATAGAATTATTAAAACAAAAACTTCCAAATTTCTATCAAATATATTTAGAAATATTCCCTACAAGTAGTGAATTAGAAGAAATTAAACAAACTTTATTACAAAATAAAAACATAAAAAAAGTAGAAGTATTTTATAAAAACCATAATCAAATATATTTACTCTTATTATTACTTAATAGCGTATCATTTATATTATTTTTTATAATTACACTTTTTGCAATAATTATAATAGCAAAACAAATAAAACTCTGGTTCCATGAGCATAGTGTAAAAATCGCTATTTTAAGACTTCATGGCGCTTCTATTTTGTATAGTGCGTCATCAATTTTAAATTATGCACTATTTAGTTCATTTTTGGCATTTGTGATTTCTGCACTATTTTTATTTTATGTTTCAAATAATATGACTGTGCTATTTCCTTTGGAATTACATGATATTATTGATATAAGAATAAATCTTTCACTGGAATTAATGAAAATATTTTTACTATCATTTTGTATATCTATTTTCACAATATTTGGTGTTTTACTAAAGTACAAGATTAATAATGATTAGAATTTTTTTTCTTCTATTTATAAGTACTAATATTCTTTTTTGCACCACAAATATTGATAAGAAAATCCAAAAAAATAAACAAATCCTAAGTTCAAGCGCAGAAAAAGAAGAAACTACATCTCTAAAAATAAAAGAGTTAGCAGAAAAAATTGAAGCTCAAAATTCAAATATTATTACTCTTGAAAAAGATATAAAACAAGTAAATTCAGATATTGATGAACATCAAAAATTACTTGAAGATGCTAAAAACAAATTAGATGAACTTAAATCTAAATCAACTGAGCTAATAAAAGAAAAATCAAGCAATGAAGAACAAATTGTTGATACAATAATTGAAGAATTTTCAATTTCAATTGCATTAAAATTAGCTTCTGAGAATAGCTTACAAGAGCTTATAGATAATGAAATATACACACTTTTATCACAACATTCAAAAGATAAAGTATTAAAATTAAACAATAATTATAATGCTTTATCAACAAACACTAAAAGTAATCAAAAAGATATAGATAAAATATCTTCATATATTCAAGATAGACAAAAAACAAAAGAAAAATTAACAAATTTAAAACAAAAACATTCAAGTTCTCTTGTTAGCCTAGAAGAACAACATAAATCTTATCAAGAAGAATTAAATAAAGTTGCTGAACAACAAAAATCTTTAAAAAATCTTCTTTCTGAATTAAATATTCTAAAAGAAGAAGAGAATAAAAAAGTAGCAGCAGAAGAAGAAGAAAGAAGAGAAAAATTACAGGAACTCTTAGCTCGAAAGAAATCTGAAGATAGTAAAAGTATAAGGGAAGAAGAGAAAGAAAAAGAAGAAGAACAAGAAATTCAAACATCAGAAGTAAGAAATCAGAAATATGCAAAGAATCTAAATTTAGATGTAAGAAAAATTGGTTCTTCTACAGATGGTGTAAAAATCGTAAAGTATAAAGGTCTACCAACAATTGCTCCTTTAAAATCTTTTAAAGTTGTTAAAAATTTTGGTACTTATTATGACCCTATTTACAAAATAAAACTTTTTAATGAATCAATTGTTCTAAAAAGTGATGAACCAAAAGCAAAAGTTGTATCTGTTTTAAATGGAAAAGTTGTTTATGCTAAGAAAAATGCTGGTATGCTTGAGAATGTTGTGATTATTCAACACGAAGATGGCCTTCATACTATTTATTCTCACTTAGATGAAATTTCACCTACTTTAGTTATTGGTAAATGGATTAAACAAGGTTATGTTGTTGGTCGTGTTGATGATAGTTTAATGTTCCAAGCAACAAAAGATTCATCACATATTGACCCAAAAGATTTATTTAAACTATGAAGCTTTTTATAGATGGTGATGCTTTCCCAAATCTTTTAAAACCTATTGTTTTAAGAGCCATAGAAAAACAAAAAATTGATACAATTGTAATTGCAAATAAAAAAATAAATATAGGTGTTTCTAAACATATAGAATATATAATTGTAAACCAAGGGGCTGATGAAGCAGATGACAAGATAGTTGAAATGCTAAATATAAATGATTTAGTAATTACCGCTGATATCCCACTTGCTAATAGAGTTATTGAAAAAAATGCCCATGCAATTGATCACAGAGGTGCCATGTACACACAAGATAATATCAAACAATATCTAGCAATTAGAAATTTAATGCAAGACATACGAGATAGTGGAGAGATAACAAAAGGCCCTGCTCCTTTTAATCAAAAAGATTCTCAACAATTTGCAAACTCTTTAAATAATTTTTTGCAAAAATATAATAAAAATTAAGGATTTCCCATCATTTTAATAGACCAATCAACAAAAAATCAATTTAAAATTTTTTGTAAAGAAAACAACATCCAAGATATGGAAATAGCTGTTAAATACTTCATTGTATTTGGTGGATTAAATATAAAAATTGATACAACAAAACCTTTAGTTGAATTAATAGAAAAACATATTTTAAATGATTATACAAATCTTAAATATGAGATTACAACCATATGCGGAGGATACAAAGTAGACCAAGCTATTTTAACTGGAATTGCCCAAGGTGATAGAAGAACAACTACTTCTTTTAAAAGAGCTTTTGTAAGTTTTGAAGAAGGAAGTAGATGTGTTGAAAAGATAATGGATAGAGGAATCATCGAAATAGAATCTTCACAACATCACTTAGCGAAAAAAAGAGGTGATGATAAAGTTGCAAAAAAACTTCTTTTCACAGCTCCATTTTTAAGATTCTGGTTTGCATTTGTATCTCCAATTTATAAAGGAATCAAAGAAAAAGATTATAAAGAATTTTTTGAATTATATGAAAATAAAGAAGCAGAATTTGGAAACTTTATTTTTGAAGAATTAGCTATGGAATATATAAGAGATGCCTTTGTTGAGGATCCTATTAAACAATTTGGTAGATATTGGGATGAAAAAATAGAAATTGATTTAGTAGCAAAAACAACATCTGGAAAAATTATTGCTGGGAATTGTAAATATATAACTTCTAAATTGAAAAAAAATGAATTAAATAAATTAAAAGAAGATTCAAATTCAATAGATTTAAAAGTAGATATTTATGTATTATTTAGTAAAAATGGATTTTCAAATGAGTTAAAATCACAAAAAAGTGATACTTTAAAATTATTTACTCCGAAGAGTTTTAAGCTATTATTAGCTTAAAACTCATTCATTCTTTTTTCAAAATCAGCATTCATCTCATCAAGTTTTGTTTGAGATATTTCAAGTGCTGAAAACTTAGTTTCAATATCTTTTTCATATTTATTGATATTTTTCAAAAGCTCAATAGATGAATTATTATCACCTTTATTTGTAGCTTTTGTTAATTCATTTTGATCATGGTCTAAAAGTTCTTCTAATTTTGAGATTTCATTTTCAAGTTTTTCAACCTCTTTTTTAAGGGGACCTGTTGCTTTAGATTTTTCAGCAACAATAGCAGCTCTTAATTTTTTACTCTCTTTTTTATTTACTTTTACATTTTTTACTTTTTTTACTTCAACAACATCATCATCCCAACCAATTTTTTCCAAGAATTCATCATAAGTTCCATCAAAATAAATTGCTTCATCATTTGCAAAGATAATCAATCTATCACAAACTTCTCTTAGTAACTCCTCACTGTGCGTTACGATGATACTTGAACCTTCAAAAGCTTTAATAGCTTTTGTTAAAGCTGCAATTGAATCCATATCAAGGTGATTTGTAGGCTCATCTAGGAATAATAAATTTACATCTTTTGCAATAATTTTTCCAAGCATTACCCTAGATTTTTCTCCTCCTGAAAGAAGAGAAATTTTCTTTTTAGCATTATCTCCACTAAACATCATTAAACCACAAATACTTCTAATCACTGATTCAGGTAATTTTGTATTTGTTGAATGTATTTCATCCATAATTGTACTATTTAGATTTAAATGAGAAATATTAGTTTGTCCAAAGTGTCCAAAAACTGTACTTCCATGATAATCTATAGTTCCACTTAAAGCTTTTAGTTCATTTGCAATTACATTTAGTAAAGTAGATTTACCTTTACCATTTTTTCCTATGATTCCTAGTGTTTCACCTTTTTGAAGAGCAAATGAGATATCTTTAAATAAAATATTATCTTTTGAATAACCAAAACTTACATCTTTTACTTCAACTAAAAATTTAGCAGGTGTATCTTTAAAATTAAAATCAAATTTTAAAGTTGCGTCATAACCAATATCTTCTAAAACATCCATTTTTTCTAATATTTTAACTTTAGATTGAGCAAGTGCAGCAGTTGAAGCACGTGCCTTATTTTTTGAAATAAAATCTTCAAGCTCTTTTATTTTTTTATCTTGAGCAATTTTTTGTTTTTCATGATGCTCTTCATTACTTGCTAATTGCTCATAAAACTTTTCAGTTCCACCTGCAATCATATAAGCATTTCTTCTAATAATTCCCATTGTGTGAGTACAAACGCTATCCATAAATTCTCTATCATGGGTAATTAATATTACTTCCCCTTCAAAAGCTTTTAAAAATGCTTTTAACCATCTAATAGATAAAATATCCAAGTAGTTTGTAGGTTCATCTAAAAGTAGCATATTTGGTTCAGTTAATAGAAGTTTTGCAAGATTTATTCTAATTTGAAAACCACCTGAAAATGATTTTGGTGCTTTTTCTAAATCTTCATGTGAAAATCCAAGACCAAATAAAATTTTTTCAACTTTATAAATGCTAAATTTATCATCTTCAGCAAGGGCAAGTGCTGTTTCATCAACTAGTGTTTTTTCTGTAAAATCAAAATATTGTTTTAATGCTCCAATTTTATAATTCTTTGGAATCATCACTTCACCGCTATCAGCTTGTTCTTCATTAAGAATCAACTTAAAAAGCGTAGATTTACCACTACCATTTCGTCCAACTAATCCTATTTTATTACCAGAATTTAGTCTTAAATTTAGTTCACTAAAAAGCTCATTTGGTCCATAGCTTTTTGATACATTTGAAAGTTCTATCATGTTTCTCTTTTATTGTGTGTTTTTGTATTTGTTTAAGGGAGGAATTATACGATATAGTGGGTTATATACTAATTAGAAAAGAAGGTATATAACCCTAAGTTTTATATATTTATTTTTTCTTACTAAGAATCCATGTTTTTGCTTCTTCAAAATTATCAAAAGCAAAATTTTTAATTTGTGCTTCAACAAAATGTTTAGCAATAAGTTCAGCAAAATCACCTATCATGCTATCAGTTACAAAAGCAACTTTTGATACTTTTTTATGGTGTGAATTAACAAATTTTAAATGAGTAATTAATGCTGAAAAAGAATCCCATCCTGGAAATGTTTTAACATAAACAATAATACCTTTCAAGTTTCCTGTATTTTCAATAAATGGATCGATAATATCCCTAGCCGAGGTAAAGTCACTCTCACTTAATGGACCATTTGGTTTTAATATAGCAATAGAATCTTTTTCATTTAAATGTACTTGAATCATTTTTTTCCTTTTTACAAATCATTTTTTTTATACATTAATTATACTACTAAAAAAATCATTTTTGTTTATTAAAAGTAAAAAAAAGGGTGAGAAGCTCTTACTTCTCACCCTTTTTATTGTCTAAATTTTTCTAAAGATTAATGTAAATCTGCGTTTAATTTAATTTCTCTTGTACTTCTCATAGCAATAGTTTGTCCATTTGAAGAATTAACTCTAAAGTGAACTCCATTTACTCCAATAAAATCACTACCTTTCATAACAGTAGAAATCTCTTTATTTGGATTAATCTCTTTTAATGCCGCAACAGCTTTTTCTGATAAAGCAATTTTAGTTCCAGGAAGTATTGTAACACCTGCATCTAAAATACAACCATCACCAATTGCAGTTCCAGTACAAGAGTTTGCACCTAAAAGAGTATTTTCTCCAATTGAAACTGGAACTCCATCAGTTCCACTTAGAACTCCTAGAATTGAAGCTCCACCACCAACGTCTGATCCAGCTCCAACAACTGCTGAAGATGAAATTCTTCCTTCAACCATAACAGCCCCTAAAGTTCCAGCATTAAAGTTAACATAAGCAGCTCCTGGCATAACAGTTGTACCTGCTGCTAATTGCGCTCCCATCCTAACTTTTGAAGTTTCTAAAATTCTTGTGTTATCAGCTGGAATTATGTGTTGTAAAAATCTTGGGAATTTATCAACCATATCAATATTTGGATATTTTCCTGAAAGTTTTAATACGATTTCATTTGCTCTTAACCAGTCAAGTTCAATTGGTTGATTTCCAACCCATGCGCAGTTATGAAGTTTTCCAAATGCACCTGTTAAATTTAAGCTTCTTAAAGCTGCTTTACCAGTTGAAAGTGCATAAAGTTTTAAATATACAGCTTCTGTACTTTCAGGAGCTACATCCTCAAAAATAAATACAACTCTATAATCATCAGCAGTAAGTCCTGAATCAATTGGTAAAGATGCAAGTGTTGATATAACTTGAACATTTTTATGTACATCACCTTTTGCTTCTGGTATAAATGGTCTAAATGCTTCAATACAAGAAGTTAAAAACTCATCAGAGATTTTAGCTACTAATTCTGATTTTGAAGTATCTACATTCTCACCAGCAACTTTTAAAGCATTTAATAAAACAGCTGCACTTCCAAAATTTTCATTCCAATTTATTAAAGGGAAAGTTGCTTGTAATATTTTATCTTTATTGATTTGTCCTCTATCTACTTTTGCAATACCAAATCCAATTGGATTTTTATACCATGATTGAGATTGAATATCATCTACTAATTGTTTGAATTCTTCTTTTGTATAAGCCATTATTTCTCCTATTATTTTTGAGTATTCTACTATAAAGAAGACTAATTTTAGGTTAATTTATAAGAAGAAATTATAAATTTATTAGTAGATTGTATCCATATCTACTGAAACATTTGGAGTTTGAATTGAATGTAAAGCTGTTAATAAAGCCTTTACATTTGATGAGCGAAGGATTATTTCATATCTATATTTATTTGCCATTTTAAAAATAGGACTTTGTCCAAAACCTACTACTTCAATATCTTTATTCTGCTTTAAAAAATGAACATAAGAGTCCATTTCATCTTTGATTTTAAGACCATTTGCATGGGAAAAAGTAAGCTTTGCCATTTTTAAAAATGGTGGATAAAGTTCTTGTCTAAATTCAAGTTCAGACTCTAAAAATTCTTGATAATTTGATTCATTTAAATAGTGATTAAAAAACTCTTCATTTTTTGTTTGAATTATAACTTCACCCTCACCTTTTCGTCCACTTCTTCCTGATATTTGAATAAGAAGAGATAAGGCTTTTTCCCTTGATTTATAAGAATTCATATTTAAAACAGAATCAATTCCAAGTACGACAGCTAGTTTAACATTGTGATAATCATGGCCTTTTGAAAGCATTTGAGTTCCAACCAAAATATCAATTTCACCTTTGTTAAATTCATTTAAAATAGTTTTTAATTGATTATTAGTTTTTATTTTGTCCCTATCAAATCTTTTTACAATTTTTTCAGGGAAAATCTCTTTTAATTCCTCTTCAATTTGAGCAGTTCCAACTCGTAAATTATGAATAATTCCATGATGACAAGAAGGACAAGATTCTGGAATTTGTTGTGCATATCCACAATAATGGCATTTTAGGGCTAAATCATTTTTATGTAAACTCATAGAAACTGAACAATATGGACACTCAACAGATTTTCCACAAGATGTGCAAATTTGATATTTAAAGTTTGCCCTTGTTGGTAAAAATACAATTACTTGATTTCCACTTTTTATTGTATTTGCAATTTTATTTATAATTTTTGCGGATAAATTTGAATCACTATCATCAAAACTATAAGTTTTTTTTGTAATATGGTATGTTTCATCTAATCTAAAAAAAGGTATTTTATGAAATGAACTAGCACTTACAGTTGCACTTCCTAAAACAAGTTGAATATCATATTTTTTAGCAATATAAATACACAAATCTTTCGTATGAAATCTAGGTTTTGAATCACTTTTATAAGATTCATCATGTTCCTCATCAACGACTATTACACCCAAATTTGAATATGGCAAAAACAAAGCTGACCTTGCACCTGCAATTAGTTTAATACTTCCTTCTTGCAGACCTTTTAGTATTTCATCTTTTTTCTTTTTAGTGATTTTTGAATGCCAAATAGCAACACTTTTATCAAATACTTTTTCTAATCTTTTTTGCATTTGTGGAGTTAGGGAAATTTCAGGCATTAATAAAATTGCTTGTTTATTAGCATTTAAATGTTCTTCTATAATTTTTATATAAACTTCTGTTTTTCCAGCACCCGTATTTGCAAATAAAAGTGCTTGTTTTTTTTGTTCTAAAAATTCTTTTGCTTTTTCTTGTTGAGCTGATAAAATTATTTTACTATCAAACTTTATCTCTTTATGATTTTCACTTATATCTTTATTAAAAGTATGATAAACACTTAAAGCTTCACCTAATGAACACACATAATATTGAGATACGAAATGGGCAACTTGAAGCATTCTCTCATCATAAAACTCATTAAAAATTTCTGAAATATCAGTACATTTAAAACTTGGTTTTTCAACTTCTTTTATAATTACAGCTTCATTTAAACTTTTTCTTTGTTGAATTTTTACAAGAACTTTTGAACCTTTATCTATTTCTTTTTCACTTTGATAAGTAAGATTAGATAATGGTGATTTTAATAAAGCTACTTCATAATAATACATTATTCTATCTCCTTACAAATTTCTTCAACACTTTTGCATATAATTTTTTCATCTTCAAGGGAAAATGAAATAGTTTTACTAGCTAAAAGAAAGTATTCATAAGAATTTTTGGATATTTTTACCCATTTTCCTAATTTTCTCTCATTTGAGTCTGTTGATATTATTGAAAAGTTTATTATATTTGTAAATAGTTTTTCATCTTTTTTATTTATGGCAGCATCATCTAAATTTGTGATTTCATCACTATTTGATAATAATATGTTTTTACTTTTTTGCTCAATTAAAGCATTTTGAACCAATGAAAGTTCAGATTTTAAAATAGACAAGTTTGAATTATATGTTATTGTATTAAATTTGGGGATAGCAAAAGAAGTTATAATTGCAAGTAAAACAATTGCAATTATAATTTCCAAAAGAGAAAAACTTTTGATCTTAAAACCTTGCTAATTTATTTGTAATGTCTTCCACATCTTTTTTAAAGATATTGTACTCTTGAGATAATCGTATGTAAGCTGCTAATAAATCTCTAGTATCATTATTTTTACTTAAATCCAGATATTTAGAAAGTTCCTTATAAATTTTTTCATCAACATTTATAGTATATGCCATATTATTTATATGAAATGTTACCTCTTTATTCACCCGTTTGTGCCTTTATTAATGTTAACGTACTATCAATTCTTAAAAACATATCTTGATTATTTCTAACTAATTCATCATTGTCATTTTTTATTTTGTCTAATTCTTGAAGTAATGATTGATTTTCTAATCTTAACTTCTCATAATCATGAATTAATTTATCAATTTTATTATTTAATGTTTCTATTATTTCCATAAAAAGATTTTATCTAAAATTTCCTACTATTCGGACTTAAATTATAAGTATTGTTATATTTTTTTCTCATTTATAAAAATCTTTGCAACTTCATATAACATTGCAACTGATTTACCCCATTGTGAATAATCATTTACATCTTCTAAGTCTATTCCAAAACTACTTGATATTTTTTTCATCAGATTTTGTTCATTAAGATTAAAATTATGATCAATATGTATTAAAATCATTAGCTCTAAAATAACAATTTTTTTACTAGCTTCTGATTTAAAATCCTTTAAAATACCTTCTAAACTAAAATTATCTGCATCAAAAGAGCCTAAGTTTTCAATACCCATTTCAGTACAATATTCTAAAATGATTTCTTCTTCTCTTTTTCCATATTTATTATCTATTCTTGCTAAATAGTGTGCTAATTGTAAAAAAGAAAATTTTTCTCTTGATTGTAATTTCATTAATAACATTGTTGTTTCCTGTGTATGAGTCTATTTAAGTATTATAATAATAAAAAGTTAACCATGAATAAATGAATTATTCCCCTAAAAAAGGGAATAAACTTAATAATTCAGTAATTCTTAATTTTTTTAGAAATATAGCTAGACATCTTTAATATAAGATAAATATATGAAGAAATTACAATAATAATCAAACACATTTTAAATAAGTGACAAATTGTATCAGATTTTTATTTTTTAAGCACCAAGATATTTTGCTCTAATTTCATCTGAGTGAACAAGTTCACTTCCTTTACCTTCTAAAGCCATCTCTCCATTTTCCATAACATAGGCCCAATCTGAGATTTCTAAAGCAGCAAAGGCATTTTGTTCAACTAATAAAATAGTAATTCCCTCTTCTTTTAATCTTTGAATTGTTTCAAAAAGTTCACCAATAATTTTAGGTGCAAGACCAAGTGATGGTTCATCTAACATTAAGAGTTCTGGTGAACTCATTAATGCTCTAGCAATTGCTAACATTTGTTGCTCCCCTCCACTCATTGTTCCTGCTAATTGATGTCTTTTTTCCACAAGTCTTGGAAAAAGTTTTAACATATCTTCTTGAAGCTCTTTATATTTATCATCATTATTAAAAGCACCCATTCGCAAGTTTTCTTCAATTGTAAGATTTTGGAAACATCTTCTTCCTTCTGGAACTAATGCAATCTTATTTTGAATTATTTTGTGAGTTTTTAGATTTGAAATGTCTTTATCTTTAAAAAGTATTTGACCTGTTTTTTTTACATCATTTACAATTGACTGTAATGTCGATGTTTTTCCAGCACCATTTGAACCTACTAAAGATACAATTTGTCCTTCTTTAACTTCAAAATTAATTCCTCGTACAGCTCTTATAAGCCCATAATATACTTCTAAATTTTTTACTTTAAGCATGTTTGAAATCTCCAAGATAGGCTTTTATAACCTCTTCATCTTTAATTGCATCTTTAATATCACCTTCAAAAATAGTTTTACCATAATCTAAAACCATAACTCTATCACACAGTTTATTTACAAACTTCATATCATGCTCAATTAATAAAATAGTAATATCAAATTCATCTCTTATTTTAAAGAATAGCTCTGCTAATTCATTTGTTTCATTTGGATTCATACCAGCTGCTGGTTCATCCAAAAGTAAAAGTTGAGGATTAGCAGCAAGTGCTCGTGCAATTTCAACTTTTCGCTGACTACCATATGAAAGTGATGTTGCCATTTCATCTGCAAACTCTGCAATTCCTAAAACTTGCATAATTTCAAAAGCTCTTTGTTTTACTCTTTTTTCTTCTTTGAAAAATCTTGGCAATCTCAAAATTGCTTCAAAATATGTATATGAAGCTTGATAATCAAAACCTATTAAAACATTTTCTAAAACTGTCATTGATTTAAACAGTCTAATATTTTGAAAAGTTCTTGCAATTCCTCTATGAACAATTTTATGGGGTTTTATCCCGTCAATTTTTTGACCATGGAATTTTATAGAACCTTGCGTTGGTTCATAATTTCCAGTTATTATATTAAACATCGTTGTTTTACCAGCCCCATTTGGACCAATTAAACCATAAATCTCTTTTGCTTTTACATGAAATGAAGTATCTTTAATAGCAGTTACTCCACCAAATTTTTTTGTTACATTGCAAACTTCTAAAATCATTTGTTTGCCTTTTTCTTTTTAAATAAATCTTTTAACTCTTTTTTACCCATAAGACCTTCCCTTGCAAAAAGCATTACAACTATTAAAATTAAAGAGAAAACAACCATTCTCATTCCTGGCATTGCATCTGTTTGAATACCCATAAAATCCATAGGTTCATCTAGGAATCTCATCCACTCTAAACCAGCCATTACAAATATAGTTCCCAAAATTGCTCCCGTTGTACTTCCAAGGCCACCAAGAACTATGATAATTAATAGTTGGAATGTTAAGAAGAATGTAAATAAATCGGGACTAATTGATGTTAGAAGAGCAGCAAGTAACCCACCTCCAACACCTTCAAAAAATGCTGATGTCGTAAATGCTAAAGTTTTAATTTTAAAAGTGTTAATGCCCATAGCAGTTGCAGCATCTTCATCATCACGAACAGCTTTCATGGCACGTCCGAATTTTGAATATACGATATTTAAGATAGTAATTACAGCAAATATTGCAATTCCACCTGTCCAATAAAGATTTGAAAATTCAGGAATATCATTTATTCCTAAAGAACCGTTAGTAATTTCAGGAGAATTAATTGCTAAGATTCTAATAATAAATCCAAAACCAAGTGTAACAATTGCTAGATAATCACCTCTCACTCTAAAAACTGGAAAAGATAAAGATAAAGCTAATAATGCTGAAATAACACCCGATAAAATCAATGCCCACAAAAAATTTGTTTGTAAAGCTAAAACCCAAGGATATGGATCTTCAATATAATATTGATAAGTCATTCCCTCAGCATCTACTAATAAAATAGCAGTAACATAAGCCCCAATTGCAACAAATCCATTTGGTTCTAGTGAAAACTGCCCTGTTACTCCATTTATAAGATTATAAGAAACTGCAAGTATTATAAAAATTGCAACATTATTAATGATTCTAACTGTATATTCATCAAAAAAGTTTTGTGCAAACCATGTAAACCAAATAGCTGTTATTATAATTGATAAATTTATTAATCTTTGTTTTGTAAAAATTGTATCTTGAACCATAATTAAAACCTACTCTTTTCTAAATCTTGACCCATAATTCCAGTTGGTTTAAATAGTAATACTAAAATTAAGAAAATAAATGCAAAGGCATCTTTATAACCACCTAGTTCTGGGAAAAAAGCAATTACAACAACCTCTGTAAATCCAATAATAAATCCACCAACAACAGCCCCTGAAACTGAACCAATTCCACCAACAACAGCTGCTGCAAATGCTTTAAGTCCAACTAAAACTCCCATCATAGGCTCAACAGAAGGATAATTAACAGCCCAGAAAATTCCACCAACGGCTGCTAAACCTGAACCTAAACCAAATACCAAAGCAATAATTGTATTTGCATCAATTCCCATTAAATTTACTGTTTTAATATCAAATGATAAAGCTCGTATTGCCATACCGTATTTTGTTTTATATAAAACATATAAAATACCTAAAAGTAGTATCAAAGTAACAATTGGAACCATTATTGATGCAACTGAAAATGTAACTCCTGCCACATTAAAGATATTTTCCATATATGCTGGAACAGGAAAGGCTTTTGGAACTCCACCTAAAAATACAGTAAAAGCATTTTCTAGGAAAAAAGAAATACCAATTGCAGTGATTAATAAAGAAATTCTTGGAGCTTCACGTAAAGGTTTATAAGCAATTTTATCCATAAACATACCAAAAGCAGCAGATAAAGTAACAGCTAAAAGTACAGTAATAGGGAAAGGTAAATCAAATACTGCCATAAAAGTATAAGCTAAAAAAGCACCTACCATCATAATATCACCATGTGCAAAGTTAATTAACCTTAACACACCGTAAACCATAGTATAACCAATAGCAATTAGGGCATACATGCTACCTAAGCTAAAACCGTTTACCATCTGTTGCATAAACGTTAATATATCCATTAAATCTCCTGATTTATCATCTAAAATATTGCAATAGTAAAAACAACTTTTATTAATTTTACTATTGCAAAAAAGCCTAACAAAATAATTTGTTAGGCTTTTAAAAGGTTTTTATTAAAATTAAGGATTAACTGTAGCTTTAAATACAGCTTTTCCATCTTTAACTTCTTTTATAACAGCAGATCTAGTTGCATTACCTTCTTTGTTGATTGTAATTTTTCCAGATACACCATCAAAGTCAGTAGTTTTTTTAATTTGCTCATTAATACAAACTGAATTTGTTGGATCTTCACATCTATTCATAGCATCAATTAAAATATTATAAGTATCAGCTCCAAGTGCAGTAAAAGAATTCATTTCAGCCTTTCCTGTCTCTTTTTCATGATACGCTACGAAATCAGCTGATTTTTGTGATGGTGGATTTGTATAATCAAAGAAATCCGTAAACATATATCCATTTACAGCATCTCCACCTAAATCAATAAATGTTTGATTTGCAACGCCGTCTCCACTAAACATTGGTTTTTCTAAACCTAATTGTTTAGATTGTCTAGCAATCATAGAAGCTTCTGGATGGTATAAAGGTAAGAACATAAAGTCTGGATTTGTTTCTTTGATTTGAGAAACTACAGCTTTAAAATCCTTATCACCTGAAGTAATTTTGATAGTTTTTACAATTTCTCCACCATTTTTCTTAAATGCCGTTTCAAATGCTTTGGCTAAACCTAAAGAATAAACTTGAGATTGATCAACTACTACAACAGCAGTTTTATAAGCTTGTGCTTTTGCATAATTTGCAACAACTTCACCTTGGAAAGAATCTGTAAAACAAACTCTATTTGCAAAAGTTCTTTTTGCAGTTAATTGATCATTTGTAGCAACGGGTGCAATAACTGGAATCCCTTTTTTATCAGCAATTGCAATAGTCTGAGCTGTATTTGTAGATGTTAGTGCACCTAAAATTGCTACTACATTATCAGAAGAAATAAGTCTAGTTGTTGCATTGGCAGTTTCAACTTTATCACCTTTATTATCAAGTAAAACAATTTTAATTGTATCACCATTTTTTAATGTAGGCTGTAATTTATGAGCTAATTCAACACCTAAATTTGTAACTTGTCCATAAGCAGCTACGGCTCCTGACATTGGCATAACTGCACCAATTTTAATCTCTTTTGCCATAACAACACTACATGTTAATGAAGATGCCAAAGCAATACTTAAAATCTTTTTCATTCTTTCTCCTTAATTAATTTTATATAATTTGATAACATTCTAACATAAGAATATAAAATAATTATGAAAAAAAGACAATAAATTATACGAAAGTTATACATTTTATATATTATTCCATCTCTAAACTCATAAGATACATATCTTCACCATCTGTTACTTTTATATTTACACTTTGGCAAGAAGGGCAGGAAAACTCATGTTTTTCTAAAGTCGAAGTTGTATTACAATCAAAACAATCAATGACTATTTTTTGAACATTTATAATAAATAAAGCATTATGGCAAACAGTTTTTTCTTTAAAAGTATCAAAGGCAGTTTGGAGTAAAGCAGGTTCAACTCCACTTAAAACTCCAATTTTTACTATAACTTTTGTAACTTCTTTTGCATTATTTGTTCTGGCGTGTTCTTCACAACTTTCTAGTAATGATTGAACTATTGAATATTCATGCATTTATATCCTTTAATCTTTTTGGTGTATTTAATGGTTTTACTTTATGTACAAAATCATATCTCAAACTATGAAAAGAGCTTGATTCATCCCAAAATTCATCATACATAATTTGGAGTTCTTTTTCTTTGCACTCTTGCATATATGAATAGTTTTCTTCTAAGTCATCTTTTTTCTTATCTATAAAATCCTCATAAAAATCATCATTAAGCAAGTTTTGACAAAACTCTTCTAATTTTAATTCATATTCATCGCAAGAAAATACCTCATCAATCATATTTATCTTTTTTGCATAGTTTGAATTTATAGGTAAGCAATTTTCTAGTAACTCTTCTGCTTTTTGAACTCCCACTCTTTTGGGTAAAGAATAAGTATGATATTCACTTCCGCTTAATCCCATAGTTTTATAATGTGGATTAAAAATAACACCCTCTTTTGAAATGGCAAAATCACAAGCAAGACCTAAAAACACTCCACCCGCTCCTGAGTTTTTAGAAAATGAAGCAACTGTTATAATCTCATCACACTCTAAGAGTGCTTTTACAGCTTCATTCATAGCGTTAATATTACTCCAGCCGTCTTCACCTTGTTTTTTACTATCTTCTAAAATATTTAAGTGTATGCCATTTGAAAAGAAATCATCTCCACCCATCAAAACCAAAACTTTACACTCTTGATTTAAATACTCTATTGCATATTTTAGTTTTATACATTGAGCTGATGTCATAGCACCATTATGAAAATTAAAGTACAAATAAGCAATTTCATCTTCTTTATTTACTCTTAACTCATAAAAGCTTTTTCTATCATCTTCAATTACAAGTGGGATTCTTTTTTCTTCTATTCCTTTTATCTTATCTTTTAGTACATAAGTAGCAGGAAGTTTAAAAGAGCCTAGTTCTTGAATTTGTGATATCCAAATAGAGCCATCAATAGTTCCTAAACAAATAGCTCCATCTCTTTTTGCTAGTATCTCTTTTGGCTTACCTCTTAAATTATCTTCAATAAAAGCACTAAATAAATAACACTTTACTTCTAAAATTTCATCTAATACCCCAGGATATGAATCTGACATATTTATTTTTTTTAATATTTGCTCTGTATTATCTTTTTGCCAATCTATTTTTCTATTTTCTTGGCTTAGATTTTTATGTATTGGATTTAGAATTTGTTTAATTGGCGTGAAGTTTTTATCTTGATAGTTTTTTAAAAACTCTTCCATAGCTTTTAGAGTTGCATTTGTCACTTCATTTCTATATAGTGAAGCTTTGGTAGTTTTTCTCATGGGAAAAGTTACTTTTGCATATATATCTCCACCATCTAAAACTTCATTTGCTTTTAGTATTACAACTCCCCATTGTTTTACTTCATCATTTATGGCATTATCAAGTGAGTTATGACCTCTGTCTCCTATGATTCCTGGATGTAATACAAAAGTTGGATAGTTTTCAAAAATCTCATTTGGAATAAACTGTTTTAAAAAAGGTGAAAAAACAATCTCTGGATTTATTTCATTAACAGCTTCTATCATCAACTCTTTTGATATGGCAAATTTTATGAAAACCTTATGTTTTAATTCTTGAAGTTTACAATATACACTTTGAGATAAACTATTAAATGATGAAATGATTAAAAGTATTTTCATAGATTACTTTATTAACAGATTCTTGGTAATAATTCACCAGTTGGAACATCTAAAAATCTTTTAGTTCCCCATTGGCTATTTAGTATTACTCTTTGTTCATATTGTTGTGTTACTTTTCCTATAATTGAAGCTGTTTTTGAATACTCAAATGTTTGTAAAACTTCTAATGCTTTCAAAGCATCTTCATTTGGAATTGCAAGAACAAAAGTACCTTCATTTGCTAAACTCATAGCTTCAAAACCTAGAATTTCACAAATACCTTTTACCTCATCACAAATAGGGATTTTTTCTTCTTCTATTTCTATACAAATATCAGATTGTTTTGCCCATTCATTTAATACAGCACTAACGCCACCTCTTGTGGCATCTCTTAATGCAGTTATCTTAATCCCTGAATCAATCAAAGCTTTTACTTGTGGATACAATGAAGCACAATCACTTTTAAGAGATGTTTCTAAATCCATTCCCTCTCGTGCTGCAAAAATAGTAGCACCATGAGCTCCAATATCACGACTTACAAGGATTATGTCATTTTCAGTGATATTATTTGAACTAATGCCTTTGTATAATATCTCTCCAATTCCTGTAGTATTTATAAAAATCTTATCAACAGCACCTTTGGGAACTACCTTTGTATCTCCACTTACTACAATTGCTCCATTTACTTCAAGTTCTTCTTTCATACTTTTTACAATCTTTTCAAGCTCTCGTATTTCAAAACCTTCTTCTATAATTACAGAACAAGTAAGATATTTTGGTTTTGCTCCCATCATAGCTAAGTCATTACAAGTTCCACAAACAGCTAATTTTCCTATATTTGCTCCATTAAAAAACAAAGGACTAACTGTAAAGGAATCTGTACTAAAAGCTAAAGTACCATTTTGAATAACTGCTGCATCTTCGCTTTTACTTAGTATGTCATTTTTGAAAGCTTTATAAAAAACCTTAGTTATAAGCTCATTGTTTTCAGCTCCACCGTTTCCATGGGCTAGTGTTATTGTTTTACTCATTTATCTTCCCTACTTTTACTATATTTTTTACTTCCACCTTGAGATGTTTCAACTGGATATTTTTTTTCATTTTTTATCATTTTATTTAAAATAGCATCTTCAAGATTTATATCTAGTTTCATACAAATTCGCAGAAGATAAATTGCAATATCAGCAACTTCCTCTTTTGTATGTTCTAATACATCATCAGGCAAGTTCATCGACTTTTCGAAATTTAGCCATTGAAATATCTCATTTAATTCTCCAACTTCTCCATTTAATGCCATAACTAGATTCTTTGGATTGTGAAAACTTTCCCAGTTTCTGTCATCTGAGAATTTTTGTATTCGTTGTTCTATTTTGTTTAGGTTCATTTTATTCCTCTTTAAAATATAAATCTTCCATATCAACTTTATAATTTAGAAGTATTAGTTTGTTTTTTACATCTTTTTGCTCAAATATCTTATTATCCAATGGTTTATACTCTTCTAATAAACTAAGAATAATCTCTTTTAAATCCATTATTTTTTCATATTTAAGCACTTCATAAAATCTTGGAAGTTTTTCAAAAAACTCTAAAAATCTATTTGCATTTTCTACATTTACCTCTTTTAATGCTATTGATTTTATCATCTCCTGTAAAGCATATTCACAAGCTTTATCATTTACAGGATAGTATTCAAATAAACTATCTACGCAATACATAAGATTTGATAAATAGTTGTCATCATTTTCTTGGCAAATTGCTGTAAAAGTCAATATTGTAAAATTTATCAATTTTTGATTTGGCTCTAGTGTCAAACTTTGGCTTACAGAGATTTGTACTTCTTCTTTCATCAATCCATATTCAATAGATTTTTGAGTAAACCAGCTAAGTGAACTTCCTCTATTTTCTGTTTTTGCAATAAACCAACTAAGCGTTCCTATCAAAACTCCAAATTTTTTAGATAAGTGAGTAAAAAACTCTTTATGCTCATCATTTTTTTCATCATAAAAATCTTTAAATTGCTCAATTACTTGTTCATAATAATCAGGGATATATTTCATCTCTCCCCAAAGTATTTTTGTAAGATAACCTTCATATTGCATAAAATATTCATGATTAAAATCATAATAATTATCTCTTATTATCTTAGTAAAATTATTATGGGTATGAAAAATATTTTTTGAGAAATTTATCATCATTGGCATTTCTAATGTTGCTCTTATTTTTTGTTCATTTGTAATTTCATCTATATTTAGTGAATTCATGGCTTCTATGAAAACTTCATTTGCAGGTGTTTCGAAATTTTTAGATTCATTTTTTAGAACTATTTTTTTGGTATAGTTATAAAATTTCTCAAGTTCTTTTTCACTCAATGTTGATAAATAAACCAATAAAAATAGAGTTTCACTACTTGAAACTAGTTGATTAAACTCATCACTTGATAGTTTTAATATTTCATCAACACTATTTTTTGAAAAATCCACATCATCAAACTGTTTATTTTTGATTTTTAACCAGTTAGGTACAATTCTATGGTCATCAGGAAGATTTCCTCGTTTTAATAAATCTTTGAAACTCTTAATTAATTCCATGTTTTGCCTTAACTATTTTTTATTTACTTTTACAACAAATTCCCATATTTATAATATGCACTACAAGCACCTTCGCTACTTACCATACAAGAGCCAACTGGTTTTGTTGGTTTACAGGCATTTCCAAAAATTGTACAATCAGGCGGATTTGCTATTCCTCTTAAAATATCTCCACAAATACAAAGTTTATGGTCTTCTATTTCTTCAAGTGGAAGAACATCTTTATAGATTACTTTTGCATTGTATTTTGCATATTCATCTTTTAGTTCAAGTCCACTTTTTGGGATGTTTCCTAAACCTCTCCATTTAAACATACATTTTGTAAAATATTTGTTCATTAACTCTTGTGCTTTTATATTTCCATCATAAGAAACTAATCTTTTATACTCTATTTCAAGTTCACATCTATTTTCTATAAATTGCTTTAAAATCATAGAAATTGCTTGCATTACATCAACAGGTTCAAAACCTGAAACTACAACTGGTCTTTTATAATCTTTTGGAAACTCTTCATAAATCTTACTTCCACTAATAACACTTACATGAGAAGGTCCTAAAAAAGCATCAATTCTATTATTATAAGAATCCACATGTTCATCTCTACTATCTATTAACTCACGCATTACTTCAGGAACTGTTACATGATTTATATGAAAAAAGATATTTTTCACATCTTTTTTTATTACTGCTTCAAGAAGTGCTGCTGTCATTGGTGTTGTTGTTTCAAAACCTATTGCAAAAAACACTACTTTTTTAGAAGGATTTTCATTTGCTATTTTTATACAATCAAGTGGTGAATAAACAAATCTTACATCAGCACCTTTTGCTCTTGCATCTTGTAAACTTCCACGACTTCCTGGAACTTTTATCATATCTCCTAAAGTTACAAGGATTACATTTTCTTGTAAACTAAGAATATACGCATGGTCTATTCTTTCTTTTGGCATAATACAAACAGGACAACCAGGACCATGAATAAACTTGATATTTGAAGGAAGAAGTTGAGGAAGACCATACTTCATAATAGTATGTGTATGACCTCCACAAACTTCCATTATATTTATATCACGACCCAATTTCTTGGCATCTTCTTTTATAATCTTTTGATATGCTTTGATAGTTTTTGCATCTCTAAAACCATCGTATAAATCTTTTAGTTGTAGTTCTTTTTCCATAACTTACCTATTTGGGCAGTTTTCAGCTTCTTCAATAGCTGCTAAACGGTCATTTTCTTCCATTTTATCTATGATTTCAGCATAGACTTTGAGTGATTCTAAAGCATCAACTTCGTCAATCTTATTCATAGCAAATCCAATATGAATTAAAACATAATCACCAACTACTACATCTTGGTCTATTAAATCTAAACTTGCACTTCTTTCAACTCCCATAGTATCAACTACGCAAGTATTCATTTCAGTGTCTATACTTTTTATTTTTGAAGGTATTGATAAACACATACTCTTATCTCATCTTTCTTTTGAAATTAATCCAATCAATTACATTTTGAAGTGATTGTTTATCTTTTACATTTACTTCTAAAATATCTACATTTGGTTTTAGTTTTCTAGCTTCCATCTTCTCTTTTTCAATATCATATTCAAAGTATGGAAGTAAATCTGTTTTTGTAATAAGAATTAAATCAGCACATCTAAACATAACTGGATATTTAACTATTTTATCTTCACCTTCAGGAACAGAAACTAAAACAATATTTAAGTGAGTTCCAACATCATAAGAAGCAGGACATACTAGATTTCCCACATTTTCCACAAAACAAACATCTATATCATCAAGTTTTATATCATGTAAACCTTTATGAACCATAAAAGCATCCAAGTGACAAGCACTTCCTGTTTGTATTTGAACGGCATTTATTCCTTTTGCTTTTAGTCTATCTGCATCCCTTGAAGTCTCTAAATCTCCTTCTACAACTGCAAATTTGAAATCAACCATATCAGCTAAGTTTTCCAAAAGTGTAGTTTTTCCACTTCCTGGACTTGACATAAGATTTATTCCTAAAACTTTATGAGAATCAAAATGAGCTCTATTGTGTGAAGCTTCATGGTCGTTTTTGTCTAATATCTTTTTGATTACAGAGATAGTTTTTGCATCATTTAATTGTGGATTATGATGAAGTGTTTCATGGGCTGCTTGGTGTGTAGTACTCCAAGTTGTATTGTCATGTGGATGGTCATGATCGTGAACAATTCCATGTTCATGGTCATCATGATGGTGGTGATGATGATTTTCTTGTCCTGCTATTACGCAACCGCAGTCTTTACACATATTATTTCCTTTTTGTTTAAACTATTTTTGTGAATGTTTATTCATTTTAAATAGTTTAACTCAAAAAGTCTAAATCTCCAATAATTTTAATTTTCAGTTATATGTTTTTGGAACAAAACCATATAAATGATGTTAGAATAAACCCATGATTTGTCAAAACTGCAACAACACAACTTTTTATACTTTAGCAAATGATTACATCAAATGTAAAACTTGTGCAAAAAAGTATTCTTTAAAAAAACTTCAAAAAGATGATTTAATCATCATTCAATTTTGTGAAAACAAAAATGCCCTTAAAATCTCAAAAGAATTGGAACTAAACTACAAAACCATAAAAGATAGGTTTGATATTTTTAGAAAAAAAATAGCCCTATTTTTAGAAAATGAATACAACCATTCAATAAAAGATTACAACGAATACGAAGAGTTTTATTACATAAAAGAGCGAGAAAAAAAGAAAAAGAAAAAATCCCTAAGTGAATCTATAAATATCATGGGATTTTATTCAAATGAAAAAGTATATACACTTTTGATGCCAAAAATCGGCAGACGAGCATTTGATATTGAAGATGGTTTTATTCAATATTTAAACTGGAATAAAATTCACTCTTTAAACTCACACCAAACAAATCTAAATATATTTTGGAAATTTTTGGAAGATAATCTTAAAAAATACAAAGGGTTTGAAGAAGATAACTTTTTTTACTACTTAAAAGAATCAGAGTTTAAATTTAATTACACAAAAGATGAACAAATTGAGATTTTGAGGAATCTATGAGGAGATTTTACAATCTCTTCAAAATATCATTACAATCAATACTTATTTTACTAAATGCAAAGATTTTATTACCCAAATCCTTCAAACTAGCACCTATATGATAAACATCACAGTCATCTAAAATTATAAATC